>JAKSPZ010000040.1 GCA_024404395.1 Clostridia bacterium
CTCCTGGAACATGCGGGGATTCTCGGGAGACAGGGTGCCGTCGATCAGCTGCTCAAGAGCCTTGCGGATGGCAGGATTGGTCTCGTAGATCGCGCTGGCACGGTAGCTGGAATAGCTGTTCTCGACTTGATCTGCAGTGAGACCGAAGATGTAGATGTCCGCGGCGCCGACAGAATCGTGGATCTCGCAGTTTGCGCCGTCCATGGTACCGACAGTGACTGCGCCGTTCATCATGAACTTCATGTTGCCGGTACCGCTGGCTTCCTTGCCTGCAGTGGAGATCTGCTGGGAAACTTCGGTAGCGGGGATCAGAACCTCAGCCTGAGATACGCAGTAGTTTTCGATGAAAACGACCTTGATGTACTTGGAGGCTACGGGATGCTTCTTGACGAGCTCGGCGATGGCATTGATCAACTTGATGGTCAGCTTAGCGCGCTGATAGCCGGGAGCAGCCTTGGCGCCGAAGAGGAAGGTGCGGGGAATGTAATTGCCGTTGGGATTCTCGACGATGATGTTGTAGTACATCAGAATGCCCAGTGCATTCATCAGCTGGCGCTTGTACTCATGCAGACGCTTGGCCTGAGTATCGAAGATGCTGGTGGGATCGAGCTCGATGCCCTGAGTGCGCTTCAGACGCTCGGTAAGGCGCAGCTTGTTCTCGTACTTGACCTTTGCAAACTTCTCGCAGAATGCGGCGTCGTCTGCGAAGGGAATCAGCTTCTTCAGCTGATTGGTGTCCTTGCGCCAACCGTCACCGATCGCCTCATCGAGCAGATCGCCAAGACCGGGGTTGCACTGCATCAGCCAGCGACGATGGGTAATACCGTTGGTGATGGGGATGAACTTACGAGGCTCTGCCAGATAGTAATCGTGGAAAGTCTGCTTCTTCAGAATGTCCGTGTGGATGCCGGAAACACCGTTGACGGAGTGAGAATAAGCGACGCTCAGGTTGGCCATCTGGACCTTATTGTAGGAAAGGATCGCCATGTGACCGATGCGCTCCCACTGACCGGGATAGATCTCCCACAGCTTTGCGCAGAGACGGCGGTTCATCTCCTGCAGGATCATGTAAATGCGGGGCAGCGTATGGGCGAAGAGCAAAGGTCGTGCAGCAGATATCGGATGCCTGTTCCCAGGAAACGTCGTGCTCGTCCATCAGGATGCGCATAAGCTCGGGAATGGCAACGGCGGGATGAGTGTCGTTGATGTGGATGGCGACCTTGTCGGGGAAGATCTTCCAGTTGGTGCCGTGGACCTTCATGAAGTCGTTGACGGCGTACTGGACAGATGCGGAAGAGAAGAAGTACTGCTGCTTCAGACGCAGTTCCTTGCCCTGATAGCTGTCATCGTTGGGATACAGGATCTTGGAGATGACTTCGGCCAGTTCGCGCTCTGCCATTGCCTTGACGTACTCACCGGAGTTGAAGGATGCCATATCGATTCGCTTGGGAGAACGTGCAGACCAAACGCGCAGCATGTTGACCATGGTGTTGTCATAGCCGATGCAGGGAATGTCGTAAGGCAGGGCTTCGACGGTCTGATAATCCTCGTGGAGGAACTTCATGCGACCGTTCTCTTCATAGGGCGTGATGCGGCCGCCGAAATGGACTTCGACCTTGTCATGGGGACGCGGGATCTCCCAGACGTTGCCTTCGTCCAGCCAGTTATCGGGAACTTCGACCTGATAACCGTCGATCAGTCTCTGACGGAAGAGGCCGAACTCGTAGCGGATGCTGCAGCCCATGGCGGGAAGCTTCAGGGTGGTCAGAGAATCCAGGAAGCAGGCAGCGAGACGACCGAGGCCGCCGTTGCCCAGACCGGGTTCGGGTTCGCACTCGAAGATGATGTTGCGATCCAGACCAAGCTCTTCAATGGCCTGCAGGTAATTCTTCTCATTGACAAGATTTACCATGTTGTTATGAAGCGCGCGACCGATCAAGAATTCTGCACTGAGGTAGTACACCTTCTTGGAACCGGTGGACTTACGGATGCCACGGGAAGCGCTGCGGCGAGCCATGATCTCTTCGCGGATGAGCATGGCGAGAACCTGATAGATCTGGTCGGAAGTTGCTTCTTCCAGTTCTACGCCGAAAGCGTTTCGCAGTTTGCCAAGAATGTCCTGCTTGATCTGTTCGACGGATTTGCGGTTAAATTCCATATTATACCTCCGTGTATATAACACAATGCCCAAATTATACCATAGTTTCTTTGGCGCTGCAAATGATACATATAAACTAAAAGTTATCAATGAGAAAAGAATTCGTTTTCAGAAATGACAACCGTCACTGCTTATTTAGCTCATTTTGCAGGATTGGCTGTCGCAATATGCAAATTTAACTGAAATTGCACCTAAAACTACATGAATTTAAATGCTTGTTGTCGTACAATATCTACGACAACAACATTTGGCTTGAATAGCCAGAGAGGAAGTAAACATGTCTTTGACGCTTTCCGAAAGAACTCTCGCAATCGCCCCTTCCGTGACGCTGGCAATCGATACCCGTGCAAAGCAGCTGCGCGCAGAAGGCAAAAATGTTATCAGTTTTTCCGCCGGTGAACCTGATTTCAATACCCCTGAGTATATCTGCGAAGCCGGTAAAGAAGCTATCGAGAAAGGCATTACCCGCTATACCCCCGTTGCCGGTACCATGGAGCTTCGTGAGGAGATCTGCAAGAAGCTGAAGCGTGACAATAACCTTGATTATACCCCTGCCGAGATCATCGTATCCAGCGGTGCAAAGCAGTCCCTGTTCACTGCGATGAGCGCGCTGCTGAATCCCGGCGACGAGGTCATCATCCCTACGCCCTGCTGGCTGAGCTATCCTGAGATGGTCCGCATGGCAGGCGGTACGCCCGTTCTTGTCCACGGCAAAGAGGAGAATGATTTCGTCGTGACCGCAGAGGAGATGCTCCCCTACGTCAACGAACATACCAAGGCTCTGATTCTGAACACCCCCAATAACCCCAACGGTTGCATCTGGAATGAAGAGCAGCTTCGTGCGATCGCAGATCTCGCCGTCGAAAAGGGATTCTATGTCATCTCCGATGAGATCTATGAAAAGCTCATCTATGAAGGTGAAAAGCACGTTTCTATCGCTTCCTTCAATCCTGAGATCAAAGCACAGACCATCGTCATCAACGGAGTATCCAAGAGCTATGCGATGACCGGATGGCGTATCGGTTATTCTGCCGGCCCGCAGAAGATCATCAAGGCGATGTCTTCCTTCCAGAGTCACGCGGCTTCCAACTCCAATTCCATCGCTCAGTACGCTTCCAAGGTTGCGCTTTCCCGCGGCGATGAGATGATCATTCCCATGGTTGCTGAGTACGATGAGCGTCGTAAGTTGATCTGCGAAATGATCAACAACATCGACAATCTGTCCTGCCGCACGCCCAAGGGTGCCTTCTATGTTATGATGAGCCTGAAGGACGTCCTCGGCCGCAGTTACAAGGGGCGCGTCATTAACAGCTCCACCGACTTCGCGGAGATGCTGCTTAATGAAAAGCTGGTCGCGCTGGTCCCCGCTCTTGCATTCGGCGATGACACCTATGCTCGTCTGAGCTATGCGACTTCCCGCGAAAACATCGTGGAAGGCATCAAGCGCATCGCAGAGTTTGCCGCAGAGATCAAATAAGAGACATCAACATTAAAACGCCCGAGGCATCAGCCTCGGGCGTTCTTCTTTTGTAGGTTACTTGCCAAGGATTTTGTTGATATCCTTTGATTCGATGACGTGAACGGGACCATGGGTCAGCGCGATCGAATAGGCATGGGCTGCATCTTCGATGTAGACCGCACGGGTGTAGGCACGGTCGAGGGTGTCGCCGACGGCCAGTGCGCCGTGGTTGGCCATCAGACAGCCGTAGCGCTCGTTCAGGACCTTCACACAGTTCTCACCCACCGCATCGGTGCCGGGGATCGCAGCGTCGGCGACGGGAATGTCACCGCCGAGGAAGTAGACGATCTCAAACAGCGTTACGGGGATCGGGAGATGGTTGATGGAGAATGCAGTCGCGTACGGCGAATGGGTATGAACGATGGCATTGACGGTGTCATCATTGCGATAGACGGCTGCGTGCATGCGCCACTCGGAAGAGGGCTTATGGATGCCTTCGATGATGTTGCCGTCGAGGTCGATGATCATAACGTCATCGACGGTCATGATCTCATAGGGATAGGAACCGGGCGTGATATACATGTGCCCGGTCTCTCTGTCATACATGGACAGATTTCCGCTGGTCGCCGCAAACATGCGATCGGCATATGCCTGCTTGGTTACGCGAATCAGGGTTTCCTTGATCTGTGCGGACGTCATGTCACTTTACCTCGATCTTGTCAAGTTCTGCCTTCAGATCGGCGATGATGTCATCGGCGTCTTCCAGACCGACGGACATACGGAGCAGGGATTCGCTGATGCCGATTTCCTTCAGTGCTTCAACGGTGTAGGTGTTGTGGGTCATGCTTGCGGGATGCTCGATCAGGGTGATGGCGTCGCCGAGGCTGACGGCCAGCGTGCAGAGCTTCAGATTGTTGACGAACTCGCTGGTGCGCTCCTTGTTGCACTTCAGCTCGAAGGAGACGACGCCGCCGTAGCCGCCGTGCTCGAACATGCGGTTGGCAACCTCGTGCTGGGGATGATTCTCCAGACCGGGATAGCAAACATGGTTGACGGCGGGATGGCTGTCCAGGAAACGGGCGACCTTCAGGGCATTGGCGCAATGACGATCCATGCGGATGTCCAGCGTCTTCATGCCGCGGCAGATCAGGAAGGAATCCATGGGCGCGGAGCAGGCGCCGGTCATGTACTTCATGCCGATGACGCGGATCTGCTGGATACGCTCAGCGGTGGTGACAACCACACCCGCAATGACGTCGCCATGACCGTTCAGGTACTTGGTGACGCTGTGAATGACGATATCGGCACCGTGCTTGAGAGGACGGCACAGATAAGGCGAGGTGAAGGTGTTGTCAACAACGACCAAGACATCGGGTTTTGCTTCGTGAGCGACCTTGCTGATCATGTCGATATCATTGACCTTCAGGTCAGGGTTGGTTGCGGTCTCGCAATAGACGTATCTGGTCTTGGAGTCGATCGCGGCTGCGATTGCCTTGGGATCGGTGAAGTCGACCAGATGGACAGTGATACCGAGGCGCGGAAGAGCTTCGGTGAACAGAGCGTAGGTGCATCCGTAGAGGGTCGCATCGGCGACGATGTTGTCGCCTGCCTGCATCCAGGTCCACAGGGTGGAAGTGATGGCGCCCATACCGGAGGACATCAGAAGACCGGCTTCGCCGCCTTCGAGATCGGCGATACGTTCAGCGACTTCTTCACCGTTGGGATTGTGGAGACGGGTATAGATGTAGCCGGGCTCTTCAAGGGCGAAACGTGCGGCGCCCTGAGCGGTGTTTTCAAAAATATAAGTGGAAGTCTGGTAGATCGGCGTTGCGAGCGGTGCGGGACCGATGGGTTCCGGACGTGCTGCGTGGATCTGTCTGGTGGAGAAGCCCATATCTTTGGTATTCATAATGAATTGCCTCTTTTCTGATAATTAGACGCAGAGCTCTTTGTTGGAGAATTCGCCGGTGCCGCTCTCGAAATAACGATGCAGGTCATAAGGAGAGTAGATGCCGGTATCGGTCACGACACCACTGACCAGGTGCGGCGGGGTGATGTCGAAGGAAGGATAATAGCCTTCTACGCCCTGACACGCGGTACGAACGCCCATGGCCTGAAGGACGAACTCGGGATCGCGCATTTCGATGTGCACGGTGTCAACGGTGGGATGACCCGGATCGGGTGCACCGGTAACAAAGTAAGGAACGCCCATGTACTTGGAAACGATGGCGATCTGGAAGGTGCCGACCTTGTTGATGACATATCCGTCGAGGGAGATGGCATCTGCGGCGGAAGTGAACAGATCGATGCACTCGTTCTGCATGACAAAAGCGGGCATGTTGTCGGTAATGACGGTGACATCAAATCCCATGTCATGACCGACGGTGGCAGTCAGGCGAGCGCCCTGGAAATAGGGACGGGTCTCGGGGCAGTAAAGATGGATCTTCTTGCCGCGATTCTTGGCTTCCTTGAGCATCTGACCGACGATGGTCTCGCCGAAGCACTGGGTCATGACGGAACCGTTGTCCGGGAACATGTCGACCAGATACTTTGCGGTGCGGCCGATCTTGTTGTAGCGGATGTTGTTGGTCTCAACGGTGTAGTCGACGATGGCCTGAGGCACATCGATGCCGGCTGCGATGGCGGATTTTGCGACCTCAAGGCAGCCCGAGGTGATGATCTCCATGCGCTTAACGGTGGTGGGACGGGCATGAGAGATGGTATAGGAAGCGGCTTCCATATACTTGACCTGTTCGGCAGCCTTCATATTGCGGCACTCATAGGCGGCAAGTGCCATACCCATGGCGGCGGCGGTGTAAGGGCCTGCGCTCTGGGTGACCATGTCCGTGATGGCCTGAGTTACTTCCTGATGGGTCTTGCAGGTGACGAACTCGATCTTGCCGGGATAGATACGGCGGTCGAGGATGCGGACTTCGCCGGCATCGTACCAAGCTACGTTTTCGTATTGAAGCATGAAGGCAAGGCCTTTATCTGCTCTTTCCATGGATTAAGCCTCCTTATACAGGCGTGCTACCGCTTCGGCGGCATCAGCCAAAACTTTTTCGATATCAAGGGTCTTGTACTCGCCGTCTTCATAGAGGACTTTGCCGTCTACCATGGTCATGGAGACATCGGAAGCCTGAACGGCGTAGACCAGCATGGTCATGGGATCGAAATTGGGATACAGATGGGGCTTTTTGCGGAAGTCGATGGCGATGATATCAGCCTTCTTCCCCACTTCGATGCAGCCAGTGTCCTTACGTCCCTGAGCTTTCGCGCCGTTGATGGTCGCCATCTTCAGGACGGATTCGGGCTTCATCATGACGGCATCCTTGTTGTAACCGTTGTGGATGACGGCAGCCAGATGCATCTCCTCAAACATGTTGAGATTGTTGTTGCTGGCGGCACCGTCGGTACCGAGGGTAACGTTGATGCCCATATCGAGCATCTTCTGCACCTGTGCAAATCCGCTGCCCAGCTTCATATTGCTGGTGGGATTGTGGATGGGACTTACGTTATGACGCTTGGCGATCTCCATGTCTTCATCCGACAGCCAGACGCAGTGAGCTGCGAGGGTGGGAACGTCCAGAATGCCCATGGATTCAAGCCATGCCATGGGGGTCATACCGTGGCGTTCGATGCACTCGTTGTGTTCCTTCTCGGTCTCGGAAACGTGCACCTGCAAAACTGCTTCATCGGCATACTGACGGATCCTGTCGGCATAGCCCTTGGTGACGTTGTCGTTGATGGTGTATTCCGCGTGGATTGCGAAGTCTACGTGGATCTTGCCGTTCTGAGTGTTGTGGCGCTCCTTATACAGCTCGA
>JAKSPZ010000041.1 GCA_024404395.1 Clostridia bacterium
GGACTCGATCAGGCTGGTGGCGGCACCGATCAGGGCGGGAATCAGCGCGTAGCCCAGCACGAAGTAGACCACGTCGAACACGGTCTTGAAGTTGGACAGCGACAGTCTGCCCGCGTCATCACCGACGATCTCGGAGAAGGTCGCGTAGTAGGTGACCATGGTGAGGGTATAGAAGGAATAGAACAGGCAGAGCATGATTCCCAGATAAATGGTGTTCTTCATGGTCGCGCCGCTCATGTTGAGGGGATTGAGGAAGCCGATGTAGGCCAGCACCATCAACAGCCAACCGAAGAGGATCATGGGACGACGCTTGCCCCAGCGGCTCTTGAAGTTGTCGGTGAGCGCTGCAAAGGGAATGTCGATCAGACCGTCCACGATCTTCGCGATAGTGACCATGACGGACCAGACAGCCGCGACGACGAGGGTCTTGCCCGCGTAGGTCCAGTGGGCGATGTCGACGTCAAAGCCTTCGGTCATCAATGCATCGCACAGGTAGGAGCCAACGATGAGGTTGAGCATATTGACGCCCATGCCCGCAAATCCGTACAGAAGCAGTTGCCATTTCTTGTGAATCTTTCGCATGTTCTTTTCTCCAGACTGTTTGGTCGATTACTTGGCAGCGATGCACTCAGCGAGCAGCGCAGTTTCGGCGGAAAGGTCGGGGCTCATGGGCTTGCCCAGATAATACGCAGCCACGAGGCCGGGGCCCATGTTGATGCCGCAGGCGGGGAATACATCGCAGATGATGACCGCCTTGGGGTGGAAATTCTCCTCGATCAGCGCCTTGTAGGTCTCTGCCTGCTTGCGGCGGACGGTGTTGGCAATGACGATAGTCTGCTTCTCGGGCTCTTCGATGGTCTTGGCGATGTAGCCGATCAATGCCTTGAAGGCCTTCTTCTCACCGGGGACCTTGCCGATGGGCGTGGTCAGACCGATGTCGGAGCACTCGCCGATGGACTTGATGCCGATGAGGGTGCCCATGAATGCCTTGGAATGGGTGATGCGGCCCTTCTTCGCAACGAAGGACAGACCGTCGTGCCAGCCCATCTGATGGAGGCGCAGACGATTGGCCTCGAGGCAATCGGCGGCGTCGTCAAGGCTCTTGCCCGCGCCGCGCATCTCGCTGGCGATGATGCACTCCAGACCCATGCAGGCGGAGAAGCGGCGGGAGTCGACCACGCGGACCTTGAACTCGGGATAGGCTTCCTGCACGCGCTCGGCGGCGGAAGAAGCGAAGGCGTAGGTACCGCTCATGCCGGAGGAAATGGTCACGACCATGAGGGCTTCACCGGCCTTGGCGCATTCGGTCATGTAGGCGGCAAAGGCTTCGGCGTTCGGCGGTGCGGTAGTGTAATCGTCGGGCGCGTTGTTCAGCATCTTGTAGAAGCTCTCGGGAGAGCAATTGGGGAACATGGGATACTTGTCCCAGCTCAAATGCGTCTCACCCTCGCCGCCGGGATAGGTGAAATGTCCGTTGAGATACTCAATACCGTACTTGGCGCGAACGCTCTCGTCAAGGTCACAGGTAACGTCCGCGAGGATCCTGAAACTCTCTGCCATGTCAGCAAACCTCTTTCGTATGTTTGTCGATAAAACCAAAAACCTTCCGTCGGGCTTCTTCCCCGCCGACACCGTAGGCAACGGCATGGGCGGCGCCCTTCTTCAGATAGATTTCCTTCTCAGCCCCACATGCCTCGTAAGCCTTCAGGGTCTCGTTGGGGTCAGTGGTGGGATCGTCCAGTCCGTGGACAAAGAGTGTGGGGATCCGATCGTTCTTCAGCGACACTTCGGAGCTCTCCCGCATGTCCGCCTTGAAACAGATCTTGCCCATGAGCATCACGCCGTCGATCAGGAAGCCCGTAGGCAGCTTGACCTTTCGACAGGAATCGCTCATCATTTTATAGTAGGAAGTGTATCCGCAATCAACGATCAGCGCGCGAACGCGGGGATCATTGATGTGGGATGAAGCACGAGCCAGCGCGAAGCCGCTCATGGAGATGCCGTAGACCACCACAGTCTCAGCCTTCACCCACTCGATCCAGCCGATGATGTCCTGCCACTCGCGGTAACCCATGGACGCGAAAGTGCCGGCGGAGTCGCCGTGAGCGTAGGGAGGGACGTTCGGCCCGTTCCACCCGTCATCGATGAAATCCATCATCTGCAGGATGCAGTTGCTTCTCGGCGTCGCCCGATAGCCATGGATCAGTATGGCGGTTCGAGACTTGCCGAAGTCGCAGAAATCTCCCGCCAGACGCTTGCCGTAAGCCGATCGGATGAACACCCGCTCAAAAGGCAGGGCATCGTATCGCTCGGCGGCGGCTTCGTACCGTGCGCGGATGTCGGGCTTGTCCTTTACCGACGACGGACAGGCATCCGTCTTGCCGGGTTCCCGTCGCATGGCACTCATAAAGGAGAAGAGCACGGCGTTGTGGGGCAGGGCGAAGTAGATCAGCAAGCCCAACAGGATGTAAAGCATCACTGCGATAGGAGCTCACTCCCCTCAACGCGGACCGTCTTATCACCGCGGCGGATGTAGATGCGCAGGTTCGCTACACTCCTGCCGCAGACCGCAAGGGCGATCTGACCGTCTGCAAGGTCGGTCCCGTAACGGACATCCTTGGCAGTCATAGAAACGTTTGCGGGTACGAAACTCTCGCCGCCGTCGCGCTTGAAACAGCTCTCCTTGATGACCCACGCCCGCATGATGGCCTCGGGCGAATCGTCCGCGACCTCGTCGGGTCCGTAGACCTTCGAAGCCAGTCGGCGCACGCCGTCGTTCTCGAGGAAGTGGATCGTTTCTTCAATGTCGATACCCACGGGGCTCTCGGAGACCGCGACCGCCACCCAGTCCCCCGAATGACTCAGGGAGAAATAAGCGCGGTCGGATTCCCATTTGCCCGAAGGCGTCCTGCGGATGCCGATGTCCGCCATGTGCAGGTTGAAGCTGCGAAGCAAGGCATACTCCAGCGTCTTCCACACGGCGATGCGCTGCGCTTTCAGCTTGGGTGCCGTGGTATCAACGATCTGCGCCAGCCGCTCGGGCGGGAAAATCGGACCGCTCGTGTCCGCATCGGCAACATTCGATAAGTAGACGTCGAGAACCTGTCTGTGGTTCCACATTTCCACGTATCTTTCCGTCTGCTCGCACTTTCGGTCGCCCAGCACGCACTCCGTGGCGAAATGCTCGCAATTGTTGTGGAGCAGATCGTATCCGCTCTCCCCCATGCGGCTTCTCGCCAGCGCCACAGTCTTCTCGGGCGGCACACGCTTCAGCCGCTCGGCGATGCCGAAACAGGCGACTTCCACCATGTTGCCCGATGCAAACGCAGCGATGTCCGTGCTGATCACGCGGATCTTGTCGGGATCGTCCAGCCATCGACGGTTCAGCACGGGATGACCGAACTGTATGACCTCGTCCTCGGAGACGAACACGCCGTAATGCCAGATGGCACCCAATTGAACGCGGATCATGTCACCGGCGGCACAGGCCTTCGGTTTCCATTTCATTTTTTCTTGTCTCCGATGTAGTCGAGCACGTCGCCCACGGTACGGAAGGCGGAGATGCCCACGTTCTCAAAGCGGATATCAAAGCTCTCTTCAATAACGATGACCAGATAGAGCATGCCGACGGAGTTGATCTGCAGGTCTTCCAGCAGTCGGGTGCCCTCCCCTGCCGCCTTTACGGCAACGGGATCGCAGCCGTCCATGTCCAGCAGGATATCTCTCAGCTTCTCAAGGCAATCTTCGCGGCTCAGTTGCATTTTTTGTACCTCAGGATCTTCATGCTCGGTGTGCGTTCGAAGTCGGTATCGCGGATCTCGATGCGCGCCGCGCGCTGATAGGCGGGCAGCGTCTCGTTGATCTTCTGCAGTTCGGACATCAGATAGGCCTGCTTGTCTTCGACCTCAAGCTTCGCCATTTCGGTGGTTCTGGGAACGACTTCCAAAGCGAGGATGTGGTTGCCGCCCGCGCCGATGTCCTCGAACAGCTGACTGTCCTGGATCAGATCGCAACGGTTGAAGATGGCTTCCACCTCCGCAGGCGATACGTTCTCGCCGTTGGAGAGAATGATCAGTTCCTTGGTGCGGCCCGTGATGTACAGATAACCGTCCTCATCGAAGGTCGCCAGATCGCCGGTATGGAGCCAGCCGTCGGAAAGACCGTTGTCGGGACCCAGATAGCCGTCCATGAGGTTGGCGCCGCGGACCCACAGTTCACCGTCCACCAGCTTGATCTCCTGATGGGGGTAAGGAATGCCGACAGAATCGGGCTTGGCACTGCTCTCGGGATTGCCCGACACCAGATTGGCGGTCTCGGTCAGTCCGTAGCCGGGGAAAAGCGCGATGCCGCGGGCGGCATATTCACGCACCAGATAGGGTGCCACCGCCGCCGCACCGCAGATGACATACTGCAGATCGTCGCCCAGCATGTTGCGCTTGAACTGCTTGCAGAGCTTCAGCGCCATCTCCGCCAGTGCGGGCACCAGCACGAGGATGGTCGGGCGATACTTGCCGATGTCGCGGAACATATTCTGCGCGTTGGAACAGATGCAGAGCTCACTGCCCGTGTACAGCGCCGACAGCATATTGCGGATCAGACCGAACACGTGGGACAGGGGCAGCACCAGCAGATAGCGACGATTAAAGACATCCTTGTAACCGTAGCAGCCGTTGACCACGCCCTGCATGACGGCACCGTGATTCAGCGCCACCGCCTTGCTCTTGCCCGTGGTTCCGCCGGTGAACATGACGAGACAACCGTCGGACGCGGCACAGTCCGCCATGGGGCAGTCGCCGCTCTCGAGGGTGATGGGCAGCTTCGGTACAGGTGCTTTCACCTTCTACGCCATGCTCTCGCCGTAGACGATGGCCTTGACGCCTGTCATCATGCACAGTCCCGTCACCGCCTGCTCGGGCAGCTGGGGCGGCAGGATGATCGCCGTCATACCCGCGGTCACGACAGACATGATCGCCAGTGCGCACTCATAGCCGTTGGGTGCAAGCAATGCCACGCGGTCCTTCGGGTTCAGCCCAAGGTCGCGGAGCTTGCCGCGAAGACCTGCCATATGGCTGTCCATCTCGCGATAGGTGATATCATGATCGTCGTCACGAACGGCGACCAGGGCGGCGTAATCCGCCGCGCACCGCCGCCACATCTCAACGACGGCGGGATACGCTACGATCGTGTCCAAGGTATCGCTGTCCGTGTATTTTCTGAACAGCTCTCGTGTTTCAAAAATCATCGTCTCTGTCCTTTCCCGGCGCAGAGCTGCGCCAGATCCTGTTCCGTTCTCGCGAGGCTTTCGGAGATCTTCTCGATCTGCTTCATGCTCGGCGGGAGCCTTCCCTCGCTCACCATCACGGGCTCACCCACCGCAGCGCGGAGGCGATTCCAGACGTGAGCGGGACGCTGTACATAGATAGGAATGATGGGACACTTGCCGCGGAAAGCCATCAGCACCATGCCGGATTTGAAGGCCGCCGCGCCCTCGGAGAACACATGTCCTTCGGGATAGACCACCACCAGCTCGCCCGCCTTCATGCTGTCGCCGATCTCGCGCATCATGTCAAGGCTGACATTGTCGCGATCGATGCAGATGCAGCGGAACACCTTGGTGAAGAGCCACTTTTTGAAGGGATTGTCGAACAGCTCCTTGGTGGCGACAAAGCGCATGCGGCGCCACCAGACCGTCGCCATCATGTAGATGGGATCGAGGAAGCTGCTGTGGTTGCAGATGATCAGACCGCCGCCCTTGATGTCCCGCGCCTTCTGAGAGGCGTAGACGATCTTGGTGCGCAGCCACGGTACGCCCGCGACGGCTGCCGTCGCCTTGACGAAATCGTAGCCGATGTACTTCAACCCGATGGGACGCGCCTTTTTTACGGTCTCCTTGCGCTCCAGAGACTTGCCCAGCGCGATGACCTTATCGCGGATGATCTTGGTGATGGCAACGATATTTTCCTTTTCGGTCTTCGTGCCGTCGTAAATGGCGGATACGTCAATGGGCTTGCCGATGACCATGGGGCATTTGCCCTTGCCAAAGTAGTTGCCCGTGGTATAGACGGGGATGATGGGCGCGCCTGTGGTGATGGCCAGCCATGCGGCGCCTTCACGGAACGGCAGCGGACGCGGTTCATCGCCGTCGGGCAGTCGTCCCTCGGGAAAGATCCCAACGACACCGCCCTTTTTCAGGATGCGTTCGGAGGTGCGAAGTCCCGTGCTGTCGTAGTTTTCGCGGTCGATTCGGATACCGCCCAACATCTTCAGAAAGCGCCCCAGCACCTTCTTGCGAAACAGCAGTTCCGCCATCTGATAGCGCAGGGTACGCGTCCAGAAGAGGAAGAGCATCGCCGCGTAATCATAGACCGCCGTGTGATTGCTGACGATGATCGCGGGACCCTTGATGTGCCGCGTGGGTTTCGCGCCGCCCTCATAGGATACGTCCAGTCGGAATACCAGTTTCTGCGGCAGCCATGCCGTGATCTTCAGAAACCAGTTCATGAAATGTATCATTCGCTCAATCTGCTTTCAATATACTCACTCATACCTTCAACGGTACAGAGAATGCCCGAAGGATCGTTGGGCAGAGTCACGCCGAATTCACGCTCCAGCGCCGCCACCAGCCGATAGAAGTCAAGGCTGCTGCCGCCGAGCGCGATGAAGAAATCGCCGATGGGATCGATGTCCTCGGCCTTGATGCCCAGGATCTCCGCAAAGCACGCGCCGACGCGGGATTCGATCTCGCCGCGGATGCGCTGTCCCTCGGGGTTTTCCGTCTCCAGCCTGCGGAAACGACCCGAGGCGTATTTGGAGGCGATGAGCCTGCGGTTGAGCTTGAACTCACTTTCCCGCATCAGCGGCTCGGTAATGAATACGATGTGTCCGATATGTCCCGACAGACCGTTCTTGCTCAGTTTATCCCGAATACCGCTCTTCAGCGCTTCCAGCTGCTTGTCGCCGATAAAGGGTTTGACGGAGACCAGCAGGGTCGGGATCACGGTGTCGTTTTCACGGGAACCGATGAGGCACACGCTGCCGGGTTCCACGTCGGTGATCAGGTTCTCAACGATGGTGGGATTCAGGTTCTCGCCGTTTTCGTCGATGATGGTATCATCCCGACGCCCCAGCAGGTACAGTCTGCCTTTCTCGTTCTTCACGAGGTCGCCGGTGCGCAGGCGTCCGTTATCAAGGGGCTGCTCCACACCGTCGATGCAGACGCGCTTTGCGATGGATCTGCCGCTGATGATCAGCTCATTGTTTGCGCCCACTTCGTAATGCACGGAAGCCATCGGCTCACCGATGGAACCGCTCGCGAGCACCTTGGGATCCATAGAAAGCTCCACGGAAGTAATGCCGACCTCGGTCATGCCGTAGCCGTTAGCCATATGA
>JAKSPZ010000042.1 GCA_024404395.1 Clostridia bacterium
TACGCGGATCATATCCTCCACACTTCGGCAGCTTCTGAAGCTCAGGCGGGACATATCGGCACCGGTGTGCAGCACATGGCAATGGCTGTCGGTGAATCCGGGAACGACGCAAGCGCCACCGAGGTCGACCTCACGGGCACCATACTGCAGTCTCAGATCCGCAAGGCTGCCCAGCGCGACGATCTTGCCGTTCTCGACGGCCATCGCCTCGACATCCCCACTGTTCATCGTATGGATCACGGCATTGGTATAGATCAGCATAACTTTTCTCCTTAAAGAAGCGACGGTGGGAGACCCACCGCCGCTTTGCATTGATCAGTGATTATGCTACGGGAGCAACATCGTTGAAGCGCATGTTCCAGACCCAGCTGGGAGTGGTCAGAGGCTTGGTGAAGCTGGTGGAAGTTGCGACGGGACGGATGGGATAGGTAACGATGATGTAGGGAACTTCTTCGCCGATGATGTCAAGGGCCTGGAAGATCAGGGCGTTACGCTCGGAAGGATCGGTAACGGCAGCCTGAGCATCGATCAGAGCATTAACCTCTTCGTTGTCGTACAGAGCAGCATTGGTGCCGCCTGCGCAGGCATTGCGGCCGGCGTACAGAGGCTCGAGGTTAGCGGAAACGTCCGCCCAGTCAGCGCCCCAACCGCCGATGAGCATGCCGTACTCGCGGTAACCGTCAGCATCGACAACGCCGCCGTACTGATAGTTGGTGTGCTCTTCGGAGGAGACCTTGACGATCTCGCAGTCGATGCCGATTGCCTTCAGGTCTTCCTGAATGGCGAGGCAGACATTGTAGCGGGTGGAGTCTTCGTTGGTGACCAGAGTCATGGAGAAGCCATCCGGGACGGAAGAGGTTGCCAGCAGTTCCTGAGCGCGCTCTACATCGTAATCATAGGTGGGAACGGTCTCGGCATAGGCGACCCATTCTTCGGCTGCAGGGCCGTAGAGGGCTTCGGAGTTGGGCAGGATGGAAGCAGGCATGCCAGCGTCCATGATGATGGTTTCCTGGATCTCGGCGAAGTCGATGGCGCAGTAGATGGCCTGACGGACAGCGACCTCATCGAAGGGAGGCATTGCGCAGTTGAAGGACAGGTAGAGGACGCCCATGGAGTCGACGTACTCAACGTCAACATTGGGGGAAGCCTCGAGCATGGGAACCAGGTCGGTGGGCAGAACGGTGGCCAGATCGGCTTCGCCGGAGGTCAGCGCGGTGATGCGGGTGATGTCCTCGGGGATGATCTGGAAGACGATCTCGTCAACAGCGGGCTCGAAAGAAGCATCCCAGTAGTTCTCGTTGGGAACCAGAGTGATGTCCTGACCGGAGCGCCAGGAATCCAGAACGAAGGGACCGGTACCAACGATGGTGCCTTCGGGGGTGCCGAACAGGTCGCCCTGAGCTTCGGTATTGGCCTTGGAGATGACATAACCTGCAGCGGTGCCGAGGACGTACATGAAGGAAGCGTTGGGCTCAGCCAGCTTGATGGTCATTTCCCATTCGCCGGTGGCTTCGATGCTCTCAACTGCGTAGAGCAGACCGCTCAGATAGGAGCCCAGGTCGGGATCCAGGTGACGGGCAACGGAGAAGACGACGTCATCAACGGTCATGGGAGTGCCATCGGAGAAGTTGACGTCATCGCGGATGGTGTAGACGTAGGTCACGTCATCGACCTGCTCCCAGGAGGAAGCCAGCATGGGGACCAGCTGGTCGTTCTCATCGTAGGTCAGGACGCTTTCGCAGATCTGGTTGGTAACGAGGTTGGTGGTAAAGTCGTAGGAGAAAGCGGGATCCATGGCAACGATCTCACCGTCAAGAGCGACGGTATAGGTCACGGTTTCTTCAGCCATGGCGGGGACGCACAGGACCACGAGAGCCAGTGCGAGCAGCATCGCAAGGATTCTGTTCTTCATGATGATACCTCCGGTTTAAGATTGGCGATGTATGGAAAATCCCGATTGGATTTGCCTTCAATAAAGGAAACAGGATACGAAGTGATCGGGCTCGACCTCTTTCATGGTCGGTACTTCGTTCAGGCAGCGCTCCGTAGCGTGGCTGCAGCGGCCTGCGAATCGGCATCCCTTGGGGATATCGATGGCGGAGGGGATCTCACCGCTGAGGAGGATCCGCTCGCTGTGGTCGTCGGGGTCTGCCTTGGGGATCGCGCTCATCAGGGCGCGGGTGTAAGGATGGAGCAGATTGGCGAACAGCGTCTTCGTAGGCGCGTTCTCAACAATCTGTCCCAGATACATGACCGCCACGCGATCGCACAGATGCTCGACGACCGTCATCTCATGAGAGATGAACAGCATGGTCATGTTGAGCTGCTTGCGAAGGTCCACCAGCAGATTCAGGATCTGCGCCTGAACGGAAACATCCAGCGCAGAGACGGGTTCGTCCGCTACGATGAACTTGGGACCGGGCAACAGTGCGCGTGCAATGGCCAGACGCTGGAGCTGTCCGCCCGACAGCTCGGAAGGGCTTCGGGTGAGCATGTCACGGGGCAGCGCGATGGTGTCCATCAGCGTGTTGAGCTTTTCGTTGATCTCGTCATCGCTCATATGCGCCGCACGACCGACTTCTCTCAAGGAGACGCCCAGTCGATACTTGGGATCGAAACTGGAGTAGGGATTCTGGAAGATCAGCTGCATGTCTCTGCGCAGCGGCTTGAGTCCCCGTCGATCGAGCTTCGAAATGTCCTTGCCGTCAAAAACGATCTTGCCGTCGGTCAGGTCGGTCAATCTCAGCAGGCAGCGACCCAGCGTGGACTTACCGCAGCCGGACTCGCCGACGATGCCGTAGATCTCACCGGGGCGCACGGCGATGGACACATCGTCCAGCGCGTGCAGCAGCTTGGGATTGCGCTTGTTACCGCCGACACGATAGTGCTTCGTCAGATGCTCGGCAGTCAACAGATATTCCTGCATAGTGTTACTCCTCAGATATTCCCTGCCATGTCATTCATCATCACCGGGCAGGCAGCGGTATGATTCTCGCTCACCGCATTCGTCTCGGGGACGCTGCTTCGGCAGACGTCACACGCATAGGGGCAACGGGGTGCGTAGGCACAGCCGTTGATGCGTTCGAACAGACGGGGCGGTGCACCGGGGATGGTGGGCAGATATTCGCTCTCACCGCCCGCACGGGGGATGGAAGCGATCAGCGCGCGGCTGTAGGGATGTTTTGCGTTTCGGAAGATGTCTCTCGTATCCGCCGTCTCAATGACGCGACCCGCATACATGACGGATACGCGGTCACACACCTCGGCAACGATACCGAAGTTGTGGGTGATGAGCAGGATGGACATGTTCAGCTCTTTGCGGAGCGTCTTCAGCAGATCGAGGATCTGCGCCTGAATGGTCACATCCAGTGCGGTGGTCGGTTCGTCCGCAATGAGCAGCTCAGGCTTGCAGGCGCAGGCGATGGCGATCATGACGCGCTGCTGCAGACCGCCCGACAATTCGAAGGGGTACTGCTTCATGCGCTTGTCCGCGGGAGGGATGCCGACCAGCTCCAGCATCTCGGCGGCACGTTTGCGAGCCTCGGCCTTGCTCACGTGATTGTGGATGCGGTAGATCTCGCCGATCTGGTCGCCGATGGTCATCAGCGGGTTCAGGGAGACCATGGGATCCTGGAAGATCATGGAGATGCGGTCGCCGCGCAGCTTGTTGATGTACTTTTCTTTGGCGTCCAGCAGCTCGGTACCCTCAAAGCGGATGCTGCCGGAAAAGCGGGAACGGTCACGGGGCAGGAGGCGCATGATGGCCTTGGCAGTCAGGGCCTGGCCGCAGCCGGACCCCCCCGCCAGACCAGGGAGCTCGCCCTTCGCGAGAGCAAGGTTGACGCCCTGCAGCGCATAGACGATGCCGCGCTGAGTCATCAGATCGACTTTCAGATCACGGATCTCAAGCATTGCACTCATTCTGTGCGCTCCTTTCCCGTTCAAGACGCGCCTCAACAGACTTGAAGGAAGGCATCTTGCGCTGGATGGGTTCGAGATACTGATGCAGACCGTCGGAGAAGATGTTGACGGCAATAACCGTCAGAACGATGGCCAGACCGGGTGCCAGAGACAGCATGGGCTGCATGAGGATCAGGGTGAAACCCTCTTCCAGCATCGCGCCCCAGTCCGCCGTCGGCGGCTGTACGCCCAGACCCAGGAAGCTCAGTGCCGCCAGGTCGAGGACCGCGTAACCAAGGTCCAGCGTGAGCTGAACGGTGATGGTGGAAACGGAATTCCGCAGGATGTGGCGGAACATGATGGAGAAATCGGAAACACCGCAGGACTGCAACGCCTCAACGTAGGTCTTGTTCTTCTCGACCAGCGTCAGGGAGCGCACCAGGCGGGTCAGCATGGGCACGTAGACGATACCCAGCGCGATAATGGCATTCAGCTGGCTGCGACCGAAACCCGCAACGAAGATGAAAGCCAGCAGCAGACTCGGGAAGGACAGCAGGATATCGCAGATTCGACCGATGATCGTATCCGCCCAACCGCCGTAATAACCGGAGATCAGACCGAAGGGTACGCCGATGATGATGGAGATCAGAACGACGCCCAGTGCGGAGATCAGGGTGGTGCGGCCGCCGTAGAAGACACGGGTCAGCGTATCGCGACCCACGCGGTCGGTGCCCAGCAGATGGCGCATGGAAGGTCCCTGCATGATGGCGGTACGATCCTGTCCGCTCTCGGTATAGGGGGAGATGAAAGGTGCAAAGACGCAGCAGAAAATCAACGCGCCCAGGACGATCATAGACAGTATCACCGGGACGGTGAACAGCACGCCCTCTTTCCGCTTCTTGGAGCGGAACATCGGACGATGCCCGAACAAATCAGATGCTTTCATTGTATTTCCTCCCTTACGCGTCCAGACGGATGCGGGGGTCAATGGCGGCGTACAGCACGTCGACGATCAGATTGATGGTCAGGAAGACGACAACCATCATCAGGGTAATGGACTGGGTGACGGGATAGTCGGCCTGCTTGATGGCGTCAATCAGCAGCGCACCGACGCCGCCGAGTGCGAAGACATTCTCAACAAGCACCGCACCGACGATCATACCGCCGAACTGGATGGAAGTGACCGTGATGACGGGGATCAAAGCATTCTTGAAGCAATGACCCATGACCACCTTGCGCAGGGGAACGCCCTTGGCGATCGCCGTCTGTGCATAAGGCGCATTGAGCTGCTCGATCATATTGCTGCGGGTGATGCGGGCAATGAGAGCGACCATGTTGAGCGCCAGTGCCACCGCAGGCAGGAAGAGCGCGTGCAGGTTCTCCACAAAATTGTGACCCGCACCGTAGACGGGAAACCAGCCCAGCTTGACGGCGAAACCCAGCATCAGCAGGATACCTACCAGGAAGGTCGGCGCCGAAACAAAGATCAGCGTCAGCAGTGAGAGGACTCTGTCAGCCATGCGGTTCATGTTGACCGCGCACACGATGCCAAGCGGCAGCGCGATGAGCAGTGCCAGCAGGCTCGCCATCATGACCAGCTGCAGCGTGTTGGGCAGTCGGGACGACACCAGCGACAGAACAGGCTGCTTATAGTGGAAGCTCGTTCCGAAATCGCCCTTGAAGATGTTCCTGATCCAGCAGATGTACTGCTCGGGATAGGACTTGTCCAGATCGAACTGCGCTTCAATGGACGCGCGGGTCTCGGGAGTGATCTTCTTGCCCTTCATCATGACCGCTACGGGATCGGAAGGTGTGATGCGGACCATTGCGAAAATAAGAACGGAAACGATAATCACGATCGGAATCAGACTCAGGATCCGCTTGAAAATATACTTGCTCATGCTAAACCTCTATCGTAAGCAAAATGAAAAACCGTTGCAGCGTCAAAACGCCACAACGGTATATATCGTATGATAGCGCCTCCACGAAAATCGTGAGAGTGCACAGGATATTCTCCTGTACCCCAGCCGGAAACCGCGGGCAGCGCTTTCCGCTTCGGCGATGTCTCCTTTCACACTGCATCAACGGTCGCCCGACCTCCGCAGCGCTACTCTTATTCATCGCGCCTCCATCAATCAGTATTAATTTTTGTTCAGTATACCACGCTAAAGTGCTCGAAAATAGCGCATTTCCGTTAATTACAACAGCATTTCACAAAGAGTCTGCGCAATCAACAAAATATCTCCGCCCCCACTTGACAAACCATCATTTCCGACTATAATATCTGCAAAGGCAAGGGCGTCTTACATGGGGCACCTATGCCTTTTTATTGTTCTCAAGAAAGAGGCGATCGCGGATGGAAGAACGGCAGTTTCTGATGCCCGACTATTATCCCGATTTTCATTGCAAAGGCGGCTCCTGCCGCAGCAACTGCTGTTTCGGTTGGAAAGTTACCATGTCCATGGAGGATTATTTCCGCATGGTGGGCGTGGATTGCTCCCCTTCCTTACGTCGAAAGATCGACACCTCGCTCCATATCCTGAATGACGCGACCCCCGACCGCTATGCCGAGATCTCCCACGACTGGCAGGGATTGTGCCATATGCTCGACGAGGACGGTTACTGCGCCTTCCAACGCGAACTGGGCGAAGACTGCATGACCTCCACCTGCCGCTATCATCCTCGCGGCATCAAGACCATCCATGACAATCAATGCTGCACTTCCTGCAGCTGCGAAGCGACCATCGAGACGCTGCTGAACCATCGTGCCCGACAACTCTGCCGATGCCTGTGCCACCCGTGATCGCACCATCGCCTTGCTGCAGGATCGAAGCAAAGCTTTCAATGCGCGGCTCGCTGAGGTATGCGGCATCAGCCTGACTGCTTCCGATCAAGCTCAAGCCCTGTCCGAATCCGTCGAGCTGATTACCGATCTTCTGGACGGGTACGACGCACTGGCAGACATCATGGCTGACGCCCAGACAAACGTCGCGAACGACCCGCTTAGGTGGAACGAAGCATTGACCCGTTTCAACGCCCTTCTCCCCGATGCCGAATGCTTCTTCGAGCATCTGTTCGTCAATCATATCATCTTCAGCGGCTCTCCGTGGTCCGACTTCAATCTGACCGCAGAAGAACCACTCCTTACCTTCATCGCCATGTACGCCGCGCTGCGCTATTTGCTGGTTGCCTACATGGCCGACAAGGACAACATCGACCGGATGGTCGACGCCTGCGGTGAATGTTTCCGCATCATCGAACACGCAAACTTCGATCTGCGCGCCGTTGCACTGCTCAAAGGTACCTTCAACACTGAAGAAAAGCGTTCCCTTCTCTTGGCGCTATAAAAGATGCTCCCGAGGATATCCTCGGGAGC
>JAKSPZ010000043.1 GCA_024404395.1 Clostridia bacterium
GATATCTGACCACAACATCGAATTTTTCGGTAAGAAGGTCGACCATGCGGCCCTTGCCTTCATCGCCCCAGTTGATTCCGACGATTGCACAGTTGCTCATTTTATTCTCCTCGATCATATCTCGAAGGATATGCTTTCTTTCTGTTTTTTCACGGGATGCGTAAACGCCAAATACACCACATCCTTCACGAATGTGGTGTTGGCGCCAGAATCAGGCACGATCATGCGCATTGACGCGCTTCATGACCTCGGCATAGGCCTCTTCCACACCGCCAAGATCGCGGCGGAAGCGGTCCTTCTCCAGCTTTTCACCGGTTTTGCTGTACCAGAGGCGGAAGGTGTCGGGACTGATCTGATCGGCGAGGATGATCGTCCCGTCGGCAGTGCGGCCAAACTCCAGCTTGAAGTCCACCAGCGTCACGCCGCATTCCGCCCAGAAAGCTTTCAGACATTCGTCGATCCGCAGGGCGAGATCACGGATGGTCTGGATCTCCGCTGCCGTCGCCAGCTTTAGCGCCAGCGCGTGGCTCGTGTTGAGCAGCGGATCACCCAGCTCATCGTTTTTATATGAGAATTCGATAACCGGCTCATCAAACCGGATACCTTCATCCACACCATAACGCTTCGAGAAGGAGCCGGCGGAGAGGTTGCGAATGATTACCTCCAGCGGCACGATCTGAACCTTTCTGACAACAGTCTCACGCTCACTCAGCTCGCGCACGAAGTGCGTGGGAATGCCGGCCTTTTCCAGCATCTGCATCAGATAATTGCTCATGCGGTTATTGATGATGCCCTTGCCGACGATGGTGCCCTTCTTCAGGCCGTTGAATGCGGTGGCGTCATCCTTATAATCGACAATAACCAGTTCCGGGTCATCCGTGGCAAAGACCTTCTTTGCCTTGCCCTCGTAGATCTGCTCCTTCTTCTGCATGAAGAGAATTCTCCTTTATGAATCAATATTCAAATGGAGCAAATGCGGTATCTCAGGTTCCGCTTTCTCCATAGTTTGACAGAACACGGGCCGACGGGTCGTTCACGTCGCAGCCCTCCCACTCCTTGTTGGGCATCCAGAAATCGACGACCATCTCCGCCTGTCCCGGATAGTGCTTCTCGAAGATCTCACGATAGAGGAGAGATTCCTTCGTGAAGGGGGCAGCGAAGGTGTATTTGCCGGCCTTCTCCTGAAATTCTTCGTCGCTGTAATAAGCCTCCGCGTATTCCTTCAGATCGTCCACCATGGAGTGGCCGACCGCATCGGAAAACGCCGCTTTTTCGCGCCAGAGAATGGATTCCGGAAGGATCGCGTCTTTTTCAAACGCATGACGGAGCAGGTATTTGCCCTTTCCGTATGTGTTGACCTTCTTCTCCGGATCCACAGACATCACATAGCGGACGAAGTCCAGATCGCCGAACGGGACGCGCGCCTCCAGCGAGTTGACGGAAATGCAGCGGTCAGCACGGAGCACATCATACATATGCAGCTCGCGGATGCGCTTTTCCGCTTCCTTCTGAAACTCTGCGGCAGAGGGCGCGAAGTCGGTATACTTATAGCCAAACAGCTCGTCGGAAATCTCACCGGTCAGCAGCACGCGGATGTCGGTGTGCTCGTGGATATACTTGCACACCAGATACATGCCCATGCTGGCCCGGATCGTCGTAATATCATATGTGCCGAGGAGCTCGATCACGCGCTCCAGGCTGCTGAGGACATCCTCTTTGGTGATGATGACCTCGGTGTGGTCGCTGCCGATATAGTCGGCGACCTGCTTTGCATATTTCAGGTCGATGGCGTCCTGATCCATGCCGATGGCGAAGGTCTTGATGGGTTCCCGGCTGGCCTTCGCGGAGACCGCGCAGACGAGGGAGGAATCCAGACCGCCGGACAGGAGGAAGCCGACCTTCGCATCGGCCACGAGGCGCTTTTCGATGCCTGCGACCAGCTTGTCGTGGATCTTGCTGCAGACGGTCTCCAGATCGTTCATGCAGCAGCCCTCTGCCGCCGCGATGTCGCGATAGCAGATGAACTTTCCATCCTTATAATAATGTCCGGGCGGGAACGGCATCACCTTCGCGCAGAGAGCGGTCAGGTTTTTGGCTTCGCTGGCAAAGATGATCGCGCCGGCGCGGTCATAGCCATAGTAAAGCGGGCGGATGCCGATGGGGTCGCGGGCGGCGATATATTCCTGCTTCTCGCCGTCAAAGAGGATGAGCGCATATTCTGCGTCCAGCATATCGAACATGTCGGTGCCATATTCCCGGTACATGGGGAGCAGCACCTCGCAGTCGCTGCCGCTGACAAAGGAATAGCCCTTGGCGATCAGGTCGGTCTTGACCTTCTCATAGCCATAGATCTCGCCGTTGCAGACAATGTAGCTCTTGCCAAGCTGGAAGGGCTGCATGCCGGACTCGGTCATGCCCATGATCGCAAGGCGGTGGAAACCCAGAAGCCCCTTCCCCGTATCCACGATGCGGGTGTCGTCGGGGCCTCTGGATTTGGTCTTCTGGAAGCAATCATAAAATGTCTGATATTCGGCATCGCTGCTGCAGTATCCCATAATTGAACACATAATTGATGTTCCTCCCAATTATTGTTTCAGCAATCAATAGGGCAAGTGCTGTACTCGCGGTGCCACCTATCTTTCATCTCAACCTCAGCCAAGGTTTATCCGGTTAACGCCCGGCTACGGCGCGCCTACTGGGAAGCAAGCCTCTGTTCAGTCTGCAGCTCGAAAAGGGTTTTTCATACAGACCCGTTACGCGGCTCCCAGCGCCCCGCGCTCTCTGCAAGCGGGTATCTGCACTACTCGTCTTTTCTCAAACGCTTTTATTTTATATAATCACTTCGGATTTTGCAAGATGTACGAAGAAGCAAATTCGCTCTTCTTTGCTTCTCCGTACATTTTTATGGTTTATTCGACATCCTGCAGGGCGTCATAGCCCTCTTCGCCGGTTCTGACCTTCACGACATTTTCCACATCATAGACGAAGATCTTGCCGTCGCCGATGTGTCCGGTATACAGGACGCGCTTGGCGGTCTCGATGACGGTGCGGACCGGCACCTTGCTGACCACGATATCGACCTGAACCTTGGGCAGCAGGTTGGCTTCGATCTGAACGCCGCGGTAGTATTCGGGCTTGCCCTTCTGGACGCCGCAGCCGAGGACGTGGGAAACCGTCATGCCGGTGATGCCGACATCCATCATGGCAGCCTTCAGAGTCTCGAACTTGGATTCCTTGCAGATGATCTCGACCTTGGTGAACTTGGGGGTCGTGCCGTCGTAGGCAGGAACCTTCTTCACGGGGATCGCTTCCGCAGGAGGCGTATCGCCGGTGACGACGACTGCCTGCTCATACTGCTCGAAGCCGTAGTTCAGGCTCTCCACCGCAGGAACGAAATCGGCATAGGCACTGGGGAGACCGTGCTCGGTGCTGTCCAGACCCTTGATCTCTTCCTCCGCGGTGACGCGCAGGCCGATGGTCTTCTTGATGATGGTGAAGGTGATGGTCATGGTGATGGCGGTCCAGGCAAGGATCGCGACCATGCCCAGCGCCTGCACGCCCAGAAGTCTGGCGCTGCCGGTGTAGAGCAGACCTTCCAGACCGGCGGGTGCTTCGGGGTTGGCCAGCAGGCCCACCGCGATGGTGCCCCACACGCCGTTGGCGAAGTGGACGCCCACAGCACCCACGGGATCGTCGATATGGAGCTTCAGATCCAGCAGCTCGACGGCGAAGATGACCAGAATACCGGAGACGATACCGACCACGACGGCGCCCGTTGCATCGAGGGCGTCACAGCCGGCGGTGATGCCGACCAGACCGGCGAGGGAACCGTTGAGGCACATGGAAACATCGGGTTTGCCGTTCTTGATCCAGGTGACGATCATGGTGGTGACAGTCGCGACAGCGGGAGCGATGGTGGTCGTCACAAAGATGGAAGCCAGAGAATTGCCATCCCATGCGGCTGCGCCGTTGAAGCCATACCAGCCGAACCAGAGGATGAAGCAGCCGAGAGCGCCGAGGGTGATGGAGTGACCGGGGATCGCGTTGACCTTGGTGACCTTGCCGGAGCTGTCCTTGAGGTACTTGCCCATTCGGGGGCCGACCATGATGGCACCGATCAGAGCGGTGATGCCGCCGACGGCATGGATGGCAGCGGAGCCGGCGAAATCATGGAAGCCCATCTGAACCAGCCAGCCCTGAGAGTTCCAGACCCAGCCAGCCTCGATCGGGTATACAAAGATGGAGATCACGCCGGAATAGATGCAGTAGGAAATGAACTTTGTGCGTTCTGCCATGGAGCCGGAGACGATGGGCGCGGCCGTGGCGCAGAACACGAGGTTGGATACAAATGCGGGAGCATTGCCGCCCTCCAGGAAGGCGCCGAAGTTCGTCAGGATCTGCAGGTTCGGCTTGCCGAAGATGCCCAGCACATAGTCCTCAGCCATCATCAGGCTGAAGCCCAGCAGGATGAATACCACGGTGCCGATGCAGAAGTCCATCAGGTTTTTCATGATGATGTTGCCGGCGTTCTTCGCTCTGGTGAAACCGGTCTCCACCATCGCAAAGCCGGCCTGCATAAAGAAGACCAGAGCCGCGCCGATGAGGAACCATACGCCGAATACTTCGCTGTTGACCGAGCTTTGGATCAGCTCGGTAATCTCTTCGATAACCATATCGAACCCTCCTCGTCTTTACTTTTAAAATACGCCGAAGCGTTTTCAATCTCATTTCACGCTGAAAAGCAGATCCGCATAGCTGGGATAGGGCCAGAAGGACTTGGCAGTCTTGATCTCGGCCTGATCGCAGCGGGCGCGCAGCTCGTTCATTCTGGGGATCAGCACATCGCGGATCATGTAGGACTGCTCCTCCACTTCCCCGATCTCGCGAACCTTCTGCAGAGCCTGCTCCAGCTCTTCCAGCTTCATGGCGATGCTGTCATTCAGGGCGGAGAGCTTCTTGAGGGTGCTGATCTCATAGCCGCAGGAGACCGTCGAATCGGCGCTGCGCTTGGCATTGATGGTCTTGGCCATCTCGGCGGTGTAGGCGGAGACGGCGGGGATGATGCCGGTGGCAGCCATGTCGATCATGGTGTTGGCCTCGATCATGACGGTCTTGCAATAGTTCTCCAGCATGATCTCGCAGCGGGCCTTCAGCTCCACGGGAGAATATACCTTCTGGCCGATCAGCATGTCGGCATTCTTCTTGTCCAGCAGGTGCGGCATGCAGTCGGGAGTGGTGCGGTAGTTGCTGAGGCCGCGGACCTTGGTGGCTTCTTCGATCCAGGCGTCGTCATAGCCGTTGCCATTGAAGAGGATGCGTCTGTGCTCCTTGATGGTCTCGCGGATCAGGTCGTGGAGGTCGGCTTCCAGATCGGCGGCGCCTTCCAGACGATCGGCAAAGACCTTCAGGCTCTCGGCCACAGCGCTGTTCAGCATGATGTTGGTGCAGGCGATGCTGTTGGAGGATCCGAGCATACGGAATTCGAACTTGTTGCCGGTGAAGGCGAAGGGAGAGGTGCGGTTGCGGTCGGTGGTGTCGCGGTTGAACTTGGGAAGCACATCCACGCCCAGCTTCATCTGGATTCTCTGGGTGCCGGCATAGGGCGTTTCGCTCTCGATGGCATCCAGAACGGCGGCCAGCTCGTCGCCGAGGAAGATGGAGACCACAGCCGGAGGCGCTTCGTTGGCGCCCAGACGATGATCGTTGCCCGCCGTCGCGACGGAGATGCGGAGCAGATCCTGATAATCATCGACGGCCTTGATCACCGCGCAGAGGAACACGAGGAACTGCACATTCTCATGGGGCGTATCGCCTGGGGAAAGCAGGTTGACGCCGGTATCCGTGGCCATGGACCAGTTGTTGTGCTTGCCGCTGCCGTTGACGCCGGCGAAGGGCTTCTCATGCAGGAGGCAGACCAGACCGTGCTTGGCGGCGATCCGCTGCATGATCTCCATGGTCAGCTGGTTGTGGTCGGTGGCCACATTGGTGGTGGAATAGATGGGAGCCAGCTCGTGCTGCGCGGGAGCGACCTCGTTGTGCTCGGTCTTGGCCAGAATGCCCAGCTTCCAGAGCTCTTCATTCAGGTCTTCCATGTAGGCCGCGACTCTGGGCTTGATGACGCCGAAGTAGTGGTCGTCCATCTCCTGACCCTTGGGAGGTCTGGAACCGAACAGCGTTCTGCCGGTGAAGCGGAGGTCGGGGCGCTTCTCATACATTTCCTGGGTGATCAGGAAGTATTCCTGCTCGGGGCCGACGGAAGTGCTGACGCGCTTCACATCCGCATTGCCGAAGAGCTTCAGCACACGGAGCGCCTGCTTGTTGAGCGCCTCCATGGAGCGGAGCAGGGGGGTCTTCTTGTCCAGAGCCTCGCCGCCATAGGAGCAGAAGGCCGTGGGGATGCAGAGGGTCTTGCCCTTGATGAAAGCATAGGAGGTGGGGTCCCAGGCGGTGTAGCCGCGGGCCTCGAAGGTGGCGCGGATGCCGCCGGAGGGGAAGGAGGACGCATCAGGCTCGCCCTTGATCAGCTCCTTGCCGGAGAACTCCATGATGACGCCGCCATCGGGAGAGGGGGTGATGAAGCTGTCGTGCTTCTCGGCGGTGATGCCGGTCAGCGGCTGGAACCAGTGCGTGAAATGTGTAGCTCCCTTGGAAACGGCCCAGTCCTTCATGGCGGCTGCCACGGCATTCGCCACATTGATGTCCAGTTCGCGGCCTTCGTCGATGGTCTTCTTGAGCGATGCATAGATATCGCCAGACAGCGTCGCCTTCATGACCCGGTCGTCAAATACCATGCTTCCGAAATAATCCGATACAGTTTTCATATCACACGCTCCTTTAAGAAGTTACACACACGCTGCAAAGAGAAAAGGCGCCTCTGATGGTATCGCAACCATCAAAGACGCCATTGCCTTCGTGCAGTGTTGAGTTGTTAAACAGAAAAAGCGGCTTCGAGTACTATAACTCAAAGACGCCCTTGCCTTTACGTGCCGCATTATACACTCGCCTTTTTCCGTTGTCAACCCCCTTTTTTCAATTTCCGGAGTGAATCAGGGAACTGTATTTATGTATTGACAAAGTATATTTATTCAATTATTATTCTGTTTGTAAATTTAAATACCTGATGATATTCCATCAGAATATGTCTCGCAAGGAGAAATGAAAAATGAAAAAAATAGTAAAAGTTCTCGCAATAGTCCTTGTTATTGCAATTGCCTGCAGTTTCGCCGGCTGCGGTAAAAAGAATATGTCTGCAATTGATAAGATCA
>JAKSPZ010000044.1 GCA_024404395.1 Clostridia bacterium
CCATCATCATCGGCGGTCCCGGCGCCGTGTTCTGGATGTGGCTCATCGCCTTCTTTGGCATGATGACCAACTACTCCGAGAACGTCCTCGGCATCTTCTATCGCCGCAAGAACAGCGAAGGCGAATGGTCCGGTGGTGCAATGTACTACCTGCAGGACGGTCTGGGCGCCAAGAAGGGCTGCAAGGCCATCGGTAAGATCCTTGCCGTGCTCTTTGCTCTGTTCTGCATCCTGGCCTCCTTCGGTATCGGCAACATGACGCAGGTCAACTCCATCTCCGGCAACATGCTGTCCGTCTTCCACGTACCCACTTGGGTCACCGGCATTGTCATCCTGCTGCTGGTCGGTCTGGTCGTCATCGGCGGTCTGAAGCGTATCGCAGCGGTTACCGAGAAGATCGTTCCCTTCATGGTCATCGTCTACATCATCGGTACCGTTGTCATCCTGCTGACCAACCTCACCAAGATCCCTGTGGTATTTTCTGCCATCTTCAAGAGCGCTTTTGCAGCGAAGGCTGCCGGCGGCGGTATCGTCGGTTACGGCATCAAGCTGGCGATCGAACAGGGCATGAAGCGCGGCGTCTTCTCCAATGAAGCCGGCCTCGGTTCCTCTGTTATGGTCCACTCCAACTCCAACGTCAAGGAGCCTGTCCGTCAGGGTATGTGGGGCATCTTTGAGGTGTTCGCGGACACCATCATCGTCTGCACGCTGACCGCTTTCGCAGTCCTGTCCTCCGGCATGGTCGACCTTGAGACCGGCGTCTCCGTTACCGAATACGCAGGCACCGCCATTTCCAAGGCCAACATGATGAGCACCATCTTCGGCATCCGCTTCGGCGTTGTCGGCTCTGCCTTTGTTGCTATCGCCATCATGCTCTTTGCCTTCTCCACCGTGCTCGGTTGGAGCCACTACGGCACCAAGGCTTGGGAGTACCTGTTCGGCACCAAGGCGACCCTGATCTACCGCGTCGTCTTCGTCGCAGCAGTCTTTGGCGGCGCGACCATGGGCGATAACCTCGCCTGGAGCCTTGCCGATACCTTCAACGGTCTGATGATGATCCCCAACCTGATTGGTGTTCTGGTCCTCTCCGGAACCGTCATGAAGATTACCAAGAACTATGTCGACCGTACTCTGCATGGTTCCGATGTAGAGCCCATGCTGAATGTCAATCCCGACATCCAGAAGGAAGAAATGGCTCGCGAAGAATAATCTGTATAAAAGAAGAGCACCTGCGGTTTGCAGGTGCTCTTCTTTTTGTTTCATCACAGCAGGACGCGTACGCACTTATCGACGAAGGTCATCCACACATACTCGCCTTCGTTGAAGCGCTGGCTGATCTGCGGATTGTAGATCTCGACGATGTAAGGCTGATCATCATAGACAATCTCGTACTCGACCTTGGCGCCGTAGTAGGTGACACGGACGACCTTGCCCATGAACTGACCGCTCTTGTCGGAGAGCTCGATGGATTCGGGACGGACGGACAGGCAGCAGCTGCCGCCTTCGGTGACGCCTTCCATCTTGCCGGGGCAGGGGATCTCAAGCACGGTGCCCTTGATGTCCACCAGTGCGGCTTCACCCTTCATGCCTTTGAAGACGCCTTCGGTGAAGTTGGCCTTGCCGATGAAGTTGGCTACGAAGCGATTGGCGGGCTGTTCGTAGATTTCCTGCGGAGAACCGTGCTGCAGGATATTGCCGTCCTTCATGATGACAACGCGGTCGGAGATCGCCATGGCTTCGGACTGATCGTGGGTAACATACAGGGAAGTGATGCCGAGACGCTTCTGCAGGGCACGCAGTTCATCACGCATGCTTTCGCGCAGCTTTGCGTCAAGGTTGGAGAGGGGTTCGTCGAACAGCAGAACGGAAGGCTCGATGACGACCGCACGGGCCAGTGCGACGCGCTGCTGCTGACCGCCGGAGAGCTGGTTCGGGAAACGGTACTCCATGCCCTTGAGCTGCATCAGTTCGATGACGTTATTGGTGCGCTCTTCGACTTCCTTTGCGGGCAGGTGTGCAACCTTCAGACCGTACGCGATGTTTTCCCAGATATTCATGTGGGGGAACAGTGCGTAGCTCTGGAAGACCATGGAGATGCCGCGCTTGTTCGGGGGGATCTTTGCGACATCGCGATCGCCGATCATGATGTTACCGCTGGTGGGGTATTCGAAACCGGAGATCATACGAAGGGTTGTGGTCTTGCCGCATCCGGAAGGTCCCAGCAAGGTGACCATCTCACCGGAAGCGATCTCAAGATTAATGTTGTTTACGGCTACAAAATCTTTGCCGGTATCGGGCTGCTGGAAGGTGTTGGTGATGTCTGTCGAAACTGCAGCGGGACTCTTCTTTCCCGGGCGTTCGGTATTCTGTTGGCTCATTTTGATTTCCTCCGTTTGAGATTATTTGGTAGGCTTGCGCTTCTTGGAACGGGGGGCAAGCAGGATGTTGATCAAGGTATTGAAGATGCCGATAAAGACAAGCAGAATACCGACCATCATGGTGACAAAGGCTGCGGCCTGGCTGTACTTTGCCTGATCGAACAAGGTGTAGATCTTGCTCGTGACCAGATTCCAGCGGGGCGAGACAAGGAAGATAACTGCGCTGACGGCAGTGATCGCCTTGACGAAGGAATAGACCAATCCGGAGAAGAAGGCGTTTCTCAGCATGGGCAGCGTGATCTTGCGGAAGGAGCGACCGCTGTTGGCGCCGAGAATGGTGGAGGCCTCTTCGATGGAGTTGTCGATCTGGAGCAGCGTTGTCGTACCGGACTCTATGGCAACGGGCATGTTTCTGAAGGTGAAGACAATGACCAGGATTGCCGCAGTGCCGGTGAGGATGATGGGCTTGGTGTTGACGGCGAGGACGTAGGCGATACCGAGCACCGTACCGGGGACCGCAAACATCAGAACGGAAGTGATCTCAATGAATCCCTTGCCGTAGTAGTTGCGCTTGGCGGTGAGGTATGCGATGATCATGCCCAGCAGACCGCCGAGGACAGCGGAAATCAGGGCGAGGATCATGGAGTTCTTCATACTGCTCCAGCCGTAAGCCAGTGCCTTCTGATACTGCATCAGGGTGGGCGTGTAGTTGTAGCCCCAGGTGGTCACGAAGGAACCGAAGATGACGGTACCGTAGAAGAGGATGACGACCGCAGCGATGAGGATGCAGAAGATGAAGAGCGGATACTTGATGTGAGGCTCGTTGATGGGCTTTCTTGCCTGAGTGGGCTTGCCCGTAACGGTGACGAAACTCTTCTTGTTGACCCAATACTTGTTCAGCAGGAAGGCAGCCATGGCGGGAACCAGAAGCAGGATGGCCAGGACAGAGCCCTTGCGCATATCGTAGCTGCCGGTAATGACCTGATAGACTTCGACCGAGAGGGTGGTGAAGTTGCCGCCGATGGTCGCGGGGTTGGAGAAGTCTTCAAGGGACTGGATGAAGACCAGCAGACAACCGGAGATGATACCGGGCAGAGACAGAGGGAAGGTGACGGTCCAGAAAGTATGCCAACGGGAAGCGCCCATGTTGCAGGCTGCGTCTTCAACGGAAGCATCAATGGACTCGAGGATGCCCGAGAGGGTCAGATAGGCAATGGGGAAGAAGGACATGACCTGAACGACAATCAGACTGGGCATACCGTAGACATTGTTGGAGGTGATGCCCAACAAAGACTTGGTGATCAGACCCTGCTTACCGAAAAGGAAGATGATGGACAGGGAAAGGATGAAAGGCGGGGAAAGGATCGGCAGCGTGGCGATCATCTTCAGGAAACCTTTGCAGGGCGCATTGGTACGGGTAATCGTGTATGCAAAGATATAACCGATAAAGGTGGAGATGACGGCGACGATGAGACCGAGCAGCAGGGTGCGGCCGAAGGTCGACAGATAGCGATGGGAGGTCAGGATCTCCTTCAGCGTCTGCAGGGACAGGGTGCCTTCTTCGGTCGTAAGACCGAACAACAGGATCTTTATCAGCGGATAAGCGACAAATAGGAGCAAAGTAGCGATGACGACGATGACAGCGACCAACAGTATGGGCTGGCGCATGATCATCTTCGTTTCGTTCATTTTCTTAGTGCGGGCGCTGCTCTTTCCGCCCGCTCCGACGGTTTTAGCCATGAGGTTTCCTCCGTAAGGTCAGAATATGAATTGGAGCCCCGAACCTGTAAAGGCACGAGGCTCCAACTTCAGATGTTGCTCGGAAGCTGTAGCCGATGATTATGCTTCGGGAGCAGAGGTGATCTTCTCTTCGAAGGTGGCGGTGTAGTCCTTCTTAACGCTGGCTGCCCAAACTGCATCGTATTCGATGGTCTGGACCTTGTCCAGGGTTACAAGACCTTCGGCGGCAACGGCTTCAGTGTTGGTGGGAACACGGAAGGAATCGTTCTCGGCGTAGCAGTTTTGGCCGGCAGTGGAGCACATCCAGTCGATGAACAGCTTGGCGTTCTCCTGCTCGTCTGCGGGACCGTTCTTGATCAGTGCAACGGCGCCGACTTCATAACCGGTACCATCGGTGGGGAAGGACAGCTCGATGGGATAACCTTCGGCAGTGGGCTGCAGACCGTCATGAGAGAAGGTCAGAGCGATGGCTGCTTCACCGAGAGCAACAGCGTTGGGAGCGGCTGCACCGGACTTGGTGTACTGGGACATGTTGGTATCCAGCTGAGCAAGATACTCCCAAGCTGCGTCGTCGCCCATCAGCTGAATGATGGTTGCGAGAACGGTGTAAGCGGTGCCGGAGGTTGCGGGATGGGCCATGATGATCTCGCCCTGGTACTTGGGATCCAGCAGGTCTGCCCAAGTGGTGGGATAGTCGTAACCCTTGTCGGCGAACCATTCCTTGTTGCAGGCGAATGCGATGGCGCCTACATAGACAGGGTTCCAGGTGCCGGTGGGATCGAGATAGGCTTCGGGGGTCGCAGCCAGCTCGGGGGACTGATAGGGCTCAAGGAGTCCCTGTTCGGCGGCGGCGATGTAGTTATCGGTGGAACCACCGACCATCAGTGCGGCCAGAGGATTGTCCTTCTCGGCAGCGACACGGGTCAGCATTTCACCTGCGGACAGGCGGATGTAGTTAACGGTGATGCCGGTCTCCTCGGTGAACTTGTCGAAGTAGTAGATAACCTCGGCCTCGGGGAATGCGGTATAGACGGTCAGAGATTTGGAATCAGCCAGTGCGGTGGTGCTTGCAAACATGGGAATGCAGAGCGCCAGGGTCAGGAACAACACGAGAAATCTCTTCATTGAAATATCCTCCTTAAACTATGGCATTGACCATGACGAGATTATAACACGAAGTAAACGTGTAGTCAACATTTTTGACACTTGCAATAAACAAAAAAATAAGCTGCAGTTTACAAAAAACTGCAGCCTTTGAATTATGCCTCGGGATCGGCGGGAGTCTCAGCCTCGGACTCGGTCGTTTCGGGTGCTTCCGTTCTCGGAAGCATCTGTTCCAGATCGGCGATAGCCTGAGCGAGATTGGCGGCATTTTCCTCGCGCTCGCGTAGGATCTTGTTCAGCTTCTCGTCAGAATTGCGGGCAGCTTCGACGTCTTCCTTGGTGATGGCCATCAGGGTTTCCGCGGTGATGTCGGTGACGGTGGAAAGACGATTGGCCTGAGCAGTCAGCAGACGTTCGAACACATTGCGTACGCCGCGGGCATTGCCGAAGGCGATGGAGCCGGAGTTGGAGATCTCAATGTACTCACGTACAGCGGCGCGGGCTTCATCGTCGAGCGTGTACTGTCCCTTCTTCAGGTTCATCTCCAGAATGGCCATCATCTCATCCAGCGTATAGTCGTCAAAGTGGAGATAACGGTTGAAACGGGATTCCAGACCGGGATTGGAATGGATGAAATCATCCATCAGTCCGTCATAACCGGCGACGATGACGATGAGGTCTTCACGGTTGTCTTCCATGGCCTTCAGCAGCGTGTCGATGGCTTCCTGACCGAAGTCATTCTCTGCTTTGCCGTTGGAGAGGGCATAAGCCTCGTCGATGAACAGGACGCCGCCTTTGGCTTTTTCAATGACCTCGGAGGTCTTGATGGCGGTCTGACCGATATAGCCCGCTACCAGACCCGAACGGTCCACTTCCACCAGCTGACCCTTGGACAGGATGCCGAGGCTTCTGTAGATGCGTGCCATCAGACGGGCGATCATGGTCTTGCCGGTACCGGGGTTGCCGGAGAAGACCATGTGCAGGGACATATCGATGGTCTTCAATCCCATCTCTTTGCGGAGTTTATGAACGGTGACCATGTTGATGAGGTTGAGCACTTCCTGCTTGATGCCGCCCAGACCGATCAGCTCATCCAGCTCGGCCTTCAGATCTTCGATCTTTTCGGGCTCTTCTTCGGGCGTCTCCTCTGCGGGCTTTTCAGGCTGCACGGGAGCGCTCTCCACGGGCTTGACGATGGGGGTCTCCGTGGGTGCAACGGGGGTCACGGGCGCGACAGGCGTGACGGGCTGAGTGGGCTTGGTGGGGGTTCCCCAGATGTCATCCGCCATGCGCTTGATATTGTTATTGATCAGGGTTCCGATAACATCCAGCTGCTGCTGAATGATGGTATCGCGATAATCCATGTTTACAGCTCCTATTCCAAAAACGTTGTTGCTATTATTATACGTCAGAATCGTCTGTTGTCAATAATTACCCTTGCCGAACCAATGAACGCGTGATATAATACACAAAAACTGTTGGAGGACGATTAAAATGATCATCAGAAATGCAGATATGACCAGAACCGTACGCAACGAGATGCGCGGCGGCAAGCTCCACGTCGATCAGGTCATCCTGTCCGAGGTACTGCCTGCTCACACCCGTCTGTTTTCTACCCTGACCCTCATCCCCGGCGCTTCCATCGGCTATCACGTCCATGAGAACGAGACCGAGCTGTTCTATTTCATCTCCGGCAACGGCATCGTCCATGATGACGATCAGGCAGTCGAAGTCCATGCGGGGGATGTCATGAGCACCGGTTCCGGTCACGGTCATTCCGTTGAGAACACCGGCGATACCGATCTGGTCATGCTCGCAGTCATCATCACCGAATAATAATCTGCACGAAGCTGTCGTACCTCGCAATGGGGCACGACAGCTTTTTTGTTGCGGCAAAGGCGTATGTATGGTATTATATAATCGGTTGTTTATGGAACAAAACAAGATCGAGGTCGGTCTTACAGATACAAAGGATAAAAGGAGTCTGTTATGCAGCAAGTAACACAGCGCTTTGCGCAAATGCTGAAGAATAATGTGGGAACC
>JAKSPZ010000045.1 GCA_024404395.1 Clostridia bacterium
CTCAATGGTGAGGATCGCCGTCGGTTCGGCGGTGGGAATCATGGTCGGGATCTCCGTGGGCTCCGCCGTCGGCTCGGCTGTGGGCTCAGCGGTGGGAACAACCGTGGGCACGACCGTCGGCACCACAGTGGGCGCGTCGGTAGGTGCCGGCGTTTCGGGTGCCTGAGTCGGATTGACAGACATGCCCATGGAGGAGGCATACTCGAGGTAGGACAAGGTCAGCGGATCGCCGACGCCGGTCACTTCGAGGACAGGACGGCCGAGGGTGTTGTTGACCCACTCCTGGAACTGTGCCATGGCGGCAATGGTGCCGCTGCCATAGATACCGTCAGCCTTGCCTTCATCCAGCAGACCGACATCGATCAGCTGAGACTGGACATATCTGATGGATTCCTTGGCGGAAGTCTTGTCGATGGTCTCGCCGGTCTCTTCCACATCGGGAATGGGCGTAGGCGTCGCAACGACGGTGGGGGCGGGCGTGATCACGGGCTCGGGCGTCGCGGTGGCAGAAAGCATCTCGATCCACCAGTCGGAATAATAATCCAGATAAGCGCGGGTCAGGGGATCCACGGTGCCCGTCAGGTCGAGAACCTTGGAACCGACCAGCTCATTGACGCGCTGCTGGAAACGCTTGACTGCGGAAGAAGTGTTGGTGCCATAGACACCGTCGGCCGTGCCGTTGAGCAGACCGAGGGTAATAAGGCGGGTCTGAACGTCACGGATATCCGCCTTGGAAGAATCCTTGTTGACGGTGCCTTCCTCCACGGGTTCGACCACCGGCGGGGTAGGCGTGGCGACGGGACGGACCGTGTTGGTGCCATACAGCCACTGCTGGGTCTTGGGACCCGCGATACCGTCGACCTTCAGAGGCTCGGAGGGATTGGCGTGCTCATTGATATAGGTCTGGAACTCGCGGACCGCCTGCTTGGTGGCGGAATCGTACTTGCCGGAAACATTGGCGGCGGGCAGCCAGCCAAGGGCGACAAGGCGGTTCTGCAGACCTCTGACATCCGCATTGGTGGAGCTGTTGTCAACGGAGCTCGTCACCGCAGGCATGAGCAGCAGTGTGGGCGCGGGCGTCGGCGTGGTGCCACCCGCGTTTTTGAAGTCCTCTTCGACATCACCGTTATAGGTGTAGTCCAGCCAGGATTGCTCGGGATCCACCAGTGCCTGGAAGGTGGGCTTCGCGTAAGGCGTCGGGGTGGGCGTCTCCGCAGGCTTCCAGATATCCATCTCTGCAGTAGGCGACGGATTCAAAGTCGGCTGAGTCGTAATATCCTGCGCGGATGAAAACAGTCCGTTCAGCAGCATGATGACGACGACGGCGACCACGACCACAACAGCCGCGGCGATGCCGATGATCAGACCGACGGAACGCTTGCCGCCCTCTTCCTCATCCACATCATCCACTTCAGCCGCTGCCGCCGCTTTGCGCTGGGCGACATATGCCGTGCCGTTTTCTTCAAAGAAGAAATGACGCTTGCGGGGATCTTCCACGCCTTCAACACTGGTCTTCAGCTTTTCCAGACCGTCGGTGAAAGTGCGGTCCATGCCTGCCATGGGCGAAACGGAACCGTCCGCGTTGCGCTCGGCACAGGCGCGGGGGAAGTATTCACGGATCTTGAGCGGACTTTCCTTCTTGGTGTCAAAGGCGGCGTATACGATGCCGCCGGCATCCTGCGCCAAAGACCGTCCAATCAGGAAGCGTCCGTGATAGATGGTGGAACCGGGCTGCATCCTGTTCTCGGGCACCGGTTCGGAGGCATCCCGTCCGCAGTGCGGGCAGACAGGGCCTTCCTCCATCGTTTCAAAGCAATACATGCAGAGTTTTTCGTATGCCATATTCTTCATCCCTTTATTTCATTGAGGGCTGTCAGTACCGATCGATAGACCGTTTCCACATCTTTGGAAGCGTCGATCCGACGGATACGCTCGGGTTCGGCCGTCGCCAGCCGATCATAAGCGACCGCGATGCGCTCGTAGAACTCTTCCTTTTCCAGTTCCAGACGATCGGGTGCCGTACGATTGTTCACCCTTGTTTTTGCGAGACTGCGGTCGATCTCGAAAAGAAGCGTCACATCGGGACGCGCGATCTTTTCCGCCGCCGCGTTAATTTGACGTACGAATTCAACGCCAAGTTCCCGTCCCGCGCCCTGATATACGATGCTGGAATCCAAAAATCTGTCGCAAAGGACGATCTTTCCCTCATCCAGTGCGGGCAGAATGACGCGCTTAACGTGCTCGATTCGGGAAGCCGCGTAGAGCAGCGCTTCGCATTCCGCCGACATTCCCATGGAATCCAGACTGAGAATGATCTCGCGGATCCGCTCGGAAATGGGGCAGCCGCCGGGTTCGCGGGTCATGACGATCTCGTAGCCGCGGCTTCTGTAGTATTCCGCCACACGCTTGATCTGGGTGGATTTACCGCAGCCGTCCGTGCCTTCAAAGGAAATGAATCTGCCCTCGCCCACCGACACATCGCCGAGGAGGCAGCTCTGAAGGTCCTTGACGGTCTCGCAGATCTTGTCCGCACCCGAAGCTTCAAACTCTTCCTTTGAACCGTAGCCATAGCCGACCGCAACGGTGTAAACACCCACTGCCTTGCCGGAATCGATATCGAAACAACGGTCGCCGACCATACAGACGCGGCTCAGGTCCACATCCGCAGGCAGGACGGAACGCAGCAGCGCCGCCTTGTCGCCGGAACGGTTGTCCGGGCTGGAACCGCGGATCTCGGAGAAATACTCCGTCAGTCCGAAATGATCGATGATCTTCTTGAGAAATCCGTCGGGCTTGCCGGAAGCCACCGCGAGATAGACCCCTTCACGCTTCAAAGCGCGCAGCATGGGCGTAATGCCTTCATAGATAGTCGCTTCGAACATGCCGATGACGCCGTAGCGCTCGCGATAATATTTGACCGCAGTCTGCGCCGTTTCGTCATCCATGCCAATGGCTTCTCTGAACATATTATACAGCGGCGGACCGATGAAACGTCGGAGCGTCGCCACATCCGGCTCGGGATAGCCGAGGCGCAGGACCGCCTCGCGGGCACATGCCATGATGCCGGGGCCGCTCTCCGCAATGGTACCGTCAAAATCAAAAACGATATAATCAAAAGGTCTCAATACAGGTCTTCCTTTCGACAGTTATGCAACAGTATACATAGTAATTCTATCAAAGCTCCATAACCGTTTCAAGGCATCCCGCGTTTTGCCCGATTGTTGTGCGAATCGCGTCAAATGCTCATCAAATTTTCACGGCAAGTCTTTCACAATCGTATCAAATATGGTATGATAATAATGAATAGTTATCGGAGGAATGATTTGATATGTTTTTCAGCACCGCTTTCGCAGAAGCCGTAGAAACCGTCCAGGCCGTAGAAGCCGCGGCGGTCACCACCGCCTCCAAAGGCAGTCTCATCATAAATGCTCTTCTGAGTCTCGTTCCCACCTACGAAGGCCGTTATGCCGTCGTTTCCGCCATCGGCATGGGCATCAAGCCCGTTCCCGCTTTCTTCCTGGCGCTGATCTGCTCCTCGATCCCGATCCCGCTGATCATGCTGCTGCTGCGCCCCGTACTGGACTGGCTCTATAAGCTGCCCATCGGTCTCGTGCGCCGCTTTGCCGCCTGGGTCGAGCACCGTGCAGAGAAGAAGCGCGTAAAGATGATGCAGCGCCGCAATAAGAAGAAGGTCTCCCGCTTCTCCGCCGAAACCGCCGAACTCATCGCACTGTACGCCTTCGTCGCCGTTCCCCTGCCGGGCACCGGCGTCTGGACGGGCACTCTGATCGCCACCCTCTTCGGCATGCCCCGCCTGAAGTCCGGCATCGCCATCTTCCTGGGCAACATCACCGCCTGCCTCATCACCACGCTGACCACCACCGGCGTTCTCTTCGCCATCGGATAATCATCATGCTGACATTCTACACCGGACGCGGAACCCTGATGCAGGGTGCTCTTCTGGACGCACTGCAGCGATCTGCCTGCCAGAAGCGGCTGATCATCGTTCCGAAACAACTGACCCTGCTGACCGAGCGTATGCTTCTGAGGGAACTCTCCCTCGGAGGCACTTTTGACCTGCAGGTCATCAGCCCGCAGCGCCTCTGCGGGCATATTTTCGATGCCGCGGGACTTCCCATGGGCACTCGACTGGATGACCGCGGGCGTGTCATGCTGGTACGCACCGCCGCAAGGGACGCACGTTCGGAGCTGACCATCTACAAAAAAGCCGCCGAGCGAACGGGCTTCCCCATCCGCGCCGCCGAACAGCTGGAGACCATCCGTCAGGCAGGTCTGACCCCCGACGATCTCCGCGTCAGTGCCGAATCGCGCAGCGACACGCTGGGTATGAAGCTCAAGGACCTTGCCAACCTTCAGGAACGATACGAAGCGATGATCAAAGATCGCTATCTGGACGGCACGCAGGAGTGTATCGAAGCCATCGCCCGCGTCTCATCCGCAGCCTTCCTGAAGGAGACCGCCGTCTATTTCTATGGATTCGACCGCATCCCGCCCATGCTGCACAGCTTCATCGGCGCGATCGCCGCGGTCTCTCCCGATGCCGCCCTTTTCCTGCCCATGGCAGATCCCTCCGAGCGGGACGGCGATGTCTTCCTCCCCCTCTTCGACACCTACAATCTCATCTGCAGAAAGTGCGAGGAATACGGCGGCGACCATAAGCGCATCCGCGTGATCGAAGGCAGCAGTTCCGACAAGAACGTTCTGTCGATCATGCCGCCCGCTCAGGCACCTGCCAGCCGCCACCTTGCATCGGAACTCTATGCCCACGGCACTTCCGAAAAGATCACCTCGAACGGCAGCATCGCGCTCATCACATTGCAGAATCCCGTTGAAGAATGCCGCTATGCCATGGCGCGTGCCCGCGAACTGGTCAGGCTCAACAAATGGCATTGGCGCGATGTTCTGATCCTTATCAGCGGCGACGCCGATACCTATGCCCAGCCTCTCAATGCCGCTGCCGCGATGTATGACGTCCCCCTGTTTCTGTCCACCTCCCGCTCCGCCGCCCGCCATACGACTGCGGAATGTCTCCTGACCGCGATCCATGCGGTTTCCACGGGCTATCCCGAGGACGACATGCGCGCTCTTCTGAGCTGCGGCATCATGCCCCTTTCCGCCGACGAGAGCGACCGACTGAGCAATTACGCCGTCAAACATGGTCTCAAGAGCAAACGCTGGCTCCAGCCGCTGACCGCCGCCACAGAGGGCGAAGCCAAGGAAATCAGCGAACTGGAACCGCTTCGCGAGCGGCTGATGACGCCCCTCATCCACCTTCAGGAAGCCCTCGGCGCCGCCCGCTCTATTGAAGCACAGCTCACCGCCCTTTTCGGCTTCCTCACTGAGATCGACGCATATGAGCAGATCAAGTCGCGCATCAATCGGCTCACGGAAGCCAACCTGCAGGAGCTCGCCAGCGAGGAAAGTCAGGTCTGGAACCGCATTCTCGAGACCTTCGACCAGATGGTCGCCCTCTGCGGCTCCGTGCGTCTTTCCCGCAAAGATCTGTATGACACGCTGCTGGAGTCTCTCTCCGCCATCGTCATCAAAGCACTGCCTCAGGCGGATGACGCAGTCTATGCCCAGTCCACCGACAGCAGCTGCTCCGAATCCGCAAAAGCGATCATCATCATCGGCGAATCGGAACGCGTCTCCGCAGGAGACAACGGTCTTCTCACCGAGTCCCAGCGCAAGTGGCTGGCCAACAGCACCCGCACTTATCTCGGACCCGAAGCCATCGATATCGCCCGCACCCGTCGCTTCTATCTGAAGAACGCCCTGTCCATGGCAACGGATTTCGTCAGCATCTCCACCGCCATGAGCGACATCGACGGCGCGGTACAGCGTCCCGGTCTCCTCTTCGATGCCGCCATAAACCTCTTCAACGATCTGGAACTGCAGAGTGGTTCGACTGATCCGGTCATCGGTCGCATGCTGCGCAGCTCGCCCCGCGCCGCCGCCCACGCGCTGGCAGACGCCGTGGCGCTCCTTCCCGACGTTCAGCTGCCCACAGGTATCCGACAGACGGAAGCCATCCTGAAGGCAATCCCCGATTCTGAGGCTGACCTTCGCGTCATCGGCAACGCACAGCAGCACAAAAACGAAAAGGTCAGGCTCGATCCCGACATCGCCCGCTCGCTCTATCAGAGCCTCAAAGAGATCGATGTTTCCCGCCTGGAGACTTTTGCCGCTTGTCCCTTCTCTTTCTTCGTCAAGTACGGTCTGAAACCCGGCGTCATCCGCCCCTACGAGTACACGGCAATCGAGGAAGGCAATCTTTTCCATGACGCCGTCTGCAAGTTCATGACCGCGTCCAAGCGCGACATCCGCACGTTGTCCGAAGAAGAAGCTCGGGAACGCATGGCCGCCATCGCCGACCAGCTTCTGGAGGAACAGCAGCGCACCACGCCCCTTGGCGAGAGCAACACCACCCGTGCGGACAGCAAACGTCTGCGCGAGTTGATGCTGAACAGCGCCGTGGCACTGGCTGCCCACATGAAGGGCAGCGCGTTCTCGGACATGGAGCTGGAAGCTCGCTTCGGACGCGGCGCCAACGAACTGTGTCTTTCCGACGGCACGCTCCTTCGCGGCACCATCGACCGAACCGACATCATGGACGGCTATGTGCGCATCATCGACTACAAGCGCAGCAAGCACGACTTTGATCTGAACAAGATCCGCCTCGGCTACGATCTGCAGCTTCCCCTCTATCTCAGCGTCGAAATGGCGCGAAAGGGTCTGGACAGCGCAGGCGTGTACTACTTCACGCTCACGAGCGTTCTACCCGATACGGACAGTCGGGATAAGGCTGCAATCGATGACGAGTATACCGATCAGTTCCGCCTCAACGGTATCACTCCCGAAGATGAAGCGCTGGTCGTTCAGGCCGCCCCCAACTATGAGGATGTCATCGCCCACTATAAAAGGAAGGCTGACGGCAACCTTGACAGCAGGTCGGTCTATGCCACCAAGGAAGGCTTTGAAGCCATGTCCCGCTGCGCCCTCACCCGCGCCGAGGAACATGTGCAGAGCATCCGCAGCGGCACCTGTGAGATCCGTCCCGCAGGCAACAAAAGCGACGAACTGCCCTGCAGATTCTGTGAATTCTCGGGCGCATGCATGTACGACAGTCACCTCAACCGTTGCCAGATCAAAAAGAAGAAAAAATTCAACGAGACTATGCCCCA
>JAKSPZ010000046.1 GCA_024404395.1 Clostridia bacterium
ACCCTCACCGCCACGGCGGAAGACGGGAACGCGGTCTCCGGCTCCGTCACGATCTCGGGCATCTCTACTTCAGCCGCAGGTGCCTCGGTTTCGGCTTCGGGTTCGGGCGTTTCTTCGATCTTCGTCTCCCTGCGGGGCGGGATCACCACGTCGGGATACTCGATGCGCTCGTGGAAAACACCCGTCAGCACGGTGGAAAATGCGCTGCAGATCTTGTCCAGATCATTAAAGGTCAGGTTGGAGCGATCCAGCTGACCATCGGTCATCTTGTTCTGCACGATCTTGTGGATCATGTCATCGATCTTCTCGGGATCGGGATTCTGCATGGAACGGGTCGCCGCTTCCACACCGTCGGCCAGCATGACGCAGGCTGCCTCACGGCTCTGGGGACGGGGTCCTTCATAGCGGAAAGCAGAGATATCCAGATCATCGCCGTACAACTTAACCGCCTTGTCATAGAAGTAAGTGGCGGGCGTATCGCCGTGATGCTGGCGGATGATATCCACGATAGGCTCGGGAATATGCTCCTTCTGCGCCAGCTGGGCACCGTCGCGGGTGTGAGCGGTCAGGATCGCCACGGACACGCGGGGATCGGTGCGGTCATGGGGATTGTCCCCCATCTGATTCTCCTTGAAGTACTGGGGACGCTTCAGCTTGCCAATGTCGTGATAATAGGCGCCGACACGGGCCAGCAAGCCATTGCCGCCGATGGCGGTACAGGCTGCCTCCGCCAGATTCGCCACGATGATGGAATGATGGTAGGTGCCCGATGCCTCCAGCAGCAGCCGACGCATCAGCTTCTGGTTGGGGTTGGAGAGCTCCACCAGCTTTGCGGTGGTCGCAAGGTTGAAAGTCGTCTCAAGGACGGGCTGGACACCGATGCAGACGATAGCGGAGATAAAGCCGCCCAGTGCCGACCAGGATGCGTTGGTGCAGATGGTGCTGATGACGGCATTGTTGTACAGTCCCATGGAAAGGGTGGACAGGAACTTGATGGCCGCAATGACCACACCGGCCAGCAGCGTGCCCATACGCTGGGTCTGACGCTCCATCATCGCCGCGATGATGGGACCGGAGATGACGGTGGACAGCATCATGGGCATGAAATCCGCCGCGGGGGTGAGATATGCCGCCATGATCGTCATAAGCACATGGAAGTACAGTGCCATGCGGGGATCGAACAGCAGCGCCACAAGCAACAGTCCCAAAGAGACGGGCATCAGCTGGGAGCGGATCAGACCCATGCCGGGCGAAAGCGCGACGACGATGATCATAATGAGACCGAGAAGCAGCAGCTTCTTCGGACTCCCGAAAACCGCTTTGCGGTAATGGGACAGGTAGAAACCCAGCGCCGCGATCATGAACGCCAACGGTACGGCAACGCCGAGGATCAGCTGATAGTCGGGGCTATCCTCCGCCAGCAGACCGAGGGATGCGATCATGGTGTACTGCGCCGCAGTCAGGATCTCACCTTCGCGGACGATGACCTCGTCCTTGACGCACATCTCGGGCTCCACGCTGTCGCGGGCGCGCTGACGGTTCTCCTCGGTGATCTCCTCATCGATCACCATGGTGGGACGGATGCACACACGCACAAGGTCCGCCACTGCGGAAGTCATGACCGCGTCGTGAGTCTTTGCGAGATTGGCGCGGATGCTTCTGAGTGCCGCCGCTTCCTGTCCCTCGGGCAGAGAAGAGGACAGTGCCTGATTGAGCTCATTGGCGGAGGCGGTGAGGATCTCCTCGAAAGCCGCGTTTTCCGCCTGAAGCATGGCATTCATCTGGTCTTCCGTCAACGTGGTGTTATAAGCGGCATTAAATGCGGCAACATCCTCGGGCACAGTCTCGCCCTCGGGGATGACGACCGACCCATCACCGTTCTGCACCGCTCGATAGGTACGCAATGCCTTGGTCAGCACCGTGTACTCCCCCATGACCTCGTCCACGATGGTCAGGTCCGTGCTCTTGTAGCTGGGCTCCACCGCGTTCGCCGCCGCTTCACGCAGGGCGTCGGTGGTCACGGTATCCTGAATATCCTTGGTGGCTTTGATGGTCAGGGGCGCGGGCATACCGATCTTCAGATCGTATTGCTCGGGCTGAACGCCGTAATACAGCAATCCGAACAGCACGAGATAGGTCACCAAAACGATGGCGACCGTCTTCAACGTCCGTGTCGTTGCGGGATTGTGGGTTCGCTTTTTGCCTTTCATAATAAGGCGCCTCCTTTACGGGCGTCGGAAGGTACGGGGCTGACGCTCGAGGTTCTGCTGAGCCGCCTTCTCATAGGCGCGGACGATTGCCTGGACCAGCTCATGGCGGACGACGTCACGATGGGTCAGGCGGACGATGCCGATGTCATCCACGTTCTTCAGAACTTCCAGTGCCTCCACCAGACCCGAGCGCTTGCCCGTGGGCAGGTCGATCTGGGTCACGTCGCCGGTGATGACCATGCGGGAACCCATGCCCATGCGGGTCAGGAACATCTTCATCTGCTCGGACGTGGTGTTCTGCGCTTCGTCGAGGATAATGAACGCGTCGTTCAGCGTGCGGCCGCGCATATACGCCAAAGGTGCGACCTCGATGGCGCCGCGCTCCACCAGTTTCTGATAGGCGTCCAGTCCCAGCATCTCATGCAAAGCATCGTAGAGGGGACGGAGATAGGGGTCGACCTTCTGCGCCAAATCGCCGGGCAGGAAACCCAGTTTCTCGCCCGCTTCGACGGCGGGACGGGTCAGGATGATCTTCTCGATCTCCTTGTTCTTCATGGCGACGACCGCCATGGCGATGGCCAGATAGGTCTTGCCCGTGCCGGCAGGACCCACCGCAAAGCAGCAGGTATTCTTCTTGATTGCTTCGATGTACTGCTTCTGACCGAGGGTCTTGCACTTGACGGGGCGACCGCGATAGGTGATGGCGATGACGTCGCGCATGATCTCGCCGATGCGGTCCGCCTGACCGTCCGCCGCCAATCCGATGGCATAGCGGATGCGGGTGCGGTCCACGTTCTCGCCGCGCTGCAGGATCTCGTCCAGCTTCTCCATGGTCAGCTTCGCAAGGTCCACCTTCTCCTCCGCGCCGGTGATGGTGATGCCGCCGGAATGGGTCAGGATCTCCACGCCCAGCTCGTCCTTGAAGAGGGGCAGATTCTCCTCACGAATGCCGAAAAGACCGATAAAGCGCTCGGGGGAATCGATATCGATTCGAATGGTCTTCATCCCGATTTCGCTCAGATTCTCATTTTCAAAACCTGTATTTGACAAGGCAGAGTCCTCCATATACACATATCCAATATTATTATAAACATTCACGGGAGGAATGTCAATCATTCCGACGCTTGACAAACCCTCCCCCGCCTCCTACAATGGACCCGAGGTGATACAATGACACTGCAGTCCATGATTGAGAGTTATGTGCCGAAGTGTGAGCAGGAGATCCACGACAAAAAGTCCATGCTGACAGCGCTTTCCCGCTTCGACGATCTGCTCTCCCGTGACAACGAACTCATGCATTTCACCGCCTCCACGTGGCTGGTCAATCCCGCCCGCGACCATGTGCTCATGGTCTATCACAACGTCTACAACAGCTGGTCCTGGACCGGCGGACATGCGGACAATGATGCCGACCTGCGTGCTGTCGCTCTGCGGGAAGCCGCGGAGGAAACGGGCGTCACGGGGCTGAAGCTGCTGTCCGATGCTCCCTGCTCGCTGGAGATCCTGAACGTGTCGCATCACATCAAGCGCGGCAGGTTCGTGCCCGATCATCTGCACCTGAATCTGACGTGGCTGGTAGAAGCCGACGCAGACGCCGCGTTGATCGTCAAGCCCGATGAAAACAGCGGTGTGCGCTGGCTGCCCATGGACAAACTGGACGATTTCGTCACCGAGCCGCCCATGCTCGACATCTATCACAAGCTCAATCGGCTGGTCAAAGGCGACTGACTTGACAACGTCCGGCTTTTCCGTATATAATATGGAGACCAAACAATGAAACGAGGGATTGCATGTCTATTCACGAGTCCGGCGAAAACTACCTGGAGGCCATCCACATTATCGGCCAGCGTCAGGGCAGTGTCCGCTCCATCGACGTTGTCAATTACCTCGGGTTCTCCAAGCCCACCGTCTCCGTCGCCGTCCATACGCTTGAGCGCAACGGCTATCTGACCATCACTCAGGAAGGCCACCTGGTCCTGACCGAAAAGGGACTTGAGATCGCCGATCGCATCTACGAGCGTCATCTGGTCCTCACCGCCATCCTGACCCACCTCGGCGTGCCCGAGGCAAACGCCGCCGAGGACGCCTGCAAGATCGAACACGATCTCAGCGACATCGCCTTTGAAAAGATCCGCGAGTACTATCGCGAGCATGTTTGCGATAAAGCCGAATAAACCGATAGAAAAGGAGTCGGGCAGTTGCCCGACTCCTTTTTTGTGCTATTAGAAAATGCCAAGGGACTCTGACACGGAGATCAGCAGAGACATGCCGAGGGCACCGACGGCGGCGGTGATCATCACCTGCTGCGCTGCCAGCTCACCGTCACCGTCCATCTGCGCTGCCATAATGTAGGAAGACACCGCGCAGGGCGAACCGAAGACGATCATCAGCGCACCGAAAGCTTCGCCGCGGATACCCATCAGATAAGCAACGACCAGTGCCGCTGCCGGAACGATCAGCAGTCGCATCAGCACCATCACCGTCAGCGACAGTTTGTTTCTGCCGACTCTGCGCAGTTCAATGGTCGCGCCCAGTACGAACAGCGCCAGCGGGGACGAGACCGCCGCCAGTTTGCCAACCGTCTGTGCCAACGGCTCGGGCAGCGGATTGCCCAGTTCCATGAGCACGAAACCGATGATACACGCCCAGATCAGCGGGTTCTTGGCGATGCCCTTCAGCATGCGTGCGATGCTCACAGTGCCGCCGCGGTATCGTTCCAGGGAGACCACCGCGAGGATATTGAAGATCGGCACCACCACGAGGACCAGCATCGCGGGGAGACCGGAACCATTCTCGGCGAACAAAGCCTCGCAGAGCGGAACACCGAAGATGGCGTAATTGCTTCTGAACAAGCCCTGCAGAATGACGCCGCGCCGCCGATTGTCCTTTTCGAACATCGGAACGAAGATCAAGCCCAGCACGAATATCGTCAGTATGCCGCCGAGCGCGAACAGCAGGACCGTGTAGTCCATCGGGACCGAACGGTCGACCGTCATCAGGCTCTTGACCAGAGATGCGGGCAGGAACAGGCGGAACACCAGTTTATTCATGGCGCTCACGTTGTCCGCGCTCACCATGCCGAAACGGCGGCACAGATAGCCCACCACCATGACCAGAAATACAGGCAATACGACGTTCGTCGTCAGGATGAGATTCTGCATATTTCCTCCGAAAACTTATATCGTCTTTCGTTATGCTACGTCGGCCTTTGCTTTCTGTCAAGAAATTTCGTGGATTTGCGTTACTTATATCTTTGTCACCGCAAATTTGTGTTATTTTTTATGTGTTTTACTATAGCAATTTCAGTAAGCATAGTGTATAATATTACGGTAAGGTTATCATTGGTGTTTTCCCACATTAATCTGAAATGAGGGTTTACTATGCGAAAGAAAAAGTGTATCGCCATGCTGCTTGCCGGCGGTCAGGGCAGTCGCCTCGGCCTGCTGACCAAAGTCATGGCAAAACCTGCGGTCCCCTTCGGCGGCAAATATCGCATTATCGACTTCCCGCTGTCCAACTGCACCAACTCCCAGATCGATACCGTCGGTGTCCTCACCCAGTATCGTCCTCTGGAGCTGAACAGCTATATCGGCTCCGGTCAGCCCTGGGATCTCGACTTGAGCAACGGCGGCGTATTCGTCCTGCCCCCCTACATGACCGCCAAGAGCGGCGAGTGGTATCGCGGCACCGCCAACGCCATCTATCAGAACATCGGCTTCATCGAGCAGTATGATCCCGATTACGTTCTCATCCTGTCCGGCGACCACATCTATAAAATGGATTACAACCGCATGCTCAATGCCCACATCGAGCGCGGCGCGGACATCACCATCGCCGTCCGTCCCGTTCCGTGGGAGGTCGCGCCTTCCTTCGGCATCATGAATGTCGATGACAAGGACAACATCATCGAGTTCGAAGAAAAGCCCAAGCAGCCCAAGAGCAATCTTGCTTCCATGGGTGTCTATATCTTCACCTGGAAGGTTCTGCGCGAGTACCTCATCAACGACGAGAACGACCCCAACTCCAAGAACGACTTCGGCAAGAACATCATCCCCAACATGCTCAACGACAAGAAGAGCATGCTTGCCTATCGCTTCGAGAGCTACTGGAAGGACGTCGGCACCATCGCTTCCCTGTGGGAAGCCAACATGGACTTGCTGCAGGATCCGCCGGAGTTCGATCTCACCGATACCCACTGGAAGGTCTATGCCCGCAGTCCCATCATGCCGCCCCACTTCATCGGCGGCAGCGCAGTCGTGGAGCATTCCATGATCGCTGAAGGCTGTGAAGTCCACGGCACCGTCAAGGGCAGTGTTCTGTTCGCAGGCGTCAACGTCGCCGCGGACGCCATTGTCGAAGACGCCGTCATCATGCCCAACACCCGCATTGAATCCGGTGCGGTCGTCCGTCGCTGCATCATCGCCGAAAACTGCGTGGTCACCGCAGACTGCGTCGTCGGCGAGAAGGAAGGCGACATCGCCCTGATCGGTCAGGATACCGTTCTGCCCAAGGGCTACTCGGTCAAGGCCGGCGAACAGGTCGACACCGAAGAAATCCAGAGAAGGGAGAACTAAACCATGAATGACGTAATGGGTATCGTATATACCACAAAAGATGACCTCACCATGCGTGAGCTCACCAGCCAGCGCGCCGTCGCCGCCATCCCCATGGCAGGCCGCTATCGTATCATCGACTTCACCCTGTCCAATCTGGTCAACTCCGGCATCCGCAATGTCGGCATCATCTGCCAGAAGAACTACCACTCCCTGATGGATCACATCGGCTCCGGTAAGGAATGGGATCTGCACACCCGCAACAACGGTCTGTTCATCCTGCCCCCCTTCCTGACCCG
>JAKSPZ010000047.1 GCA_024404395.1 Clostridia bacterium
AAGATCGTCGCCAGCGGTGAGATCACGCCCCCCGAAGCCTGCGAGATCATCGACGCGGGCGGACTGTACGCCGGTCCCGGTCTCATCGACCAGCACCTCCACGGCTTCCATGCCGATGGCGAGGACTTCGACATGCGCACCCACTGCGTAGAAGCGTCCATGGGACATCTCCGCCACGGCACCACCTCTGTGACACCCTCCATCGCCTACAACTACACCTACGACGAGTTCATCTCCATGATCGACCAGTGCAATGAAGCCATTGCAAAGGACGACACCAACATTGTCGGCATCCACTTCGAAGGTCCCTACACCAATCCCAACTACGGCTCCCTCCGCGAGCGCGCATGGACCTTCGACGAGGCGGTCTGCACCGAGCTCTTCGATCGCGCGGGCAAGAACGTGCTCCACTGCACCTACGCCCCCGAGATGCCCGGCGCTAAGGTCCTTGAAAAGATCATGTCGGAGCGCAACGTCATCGCCGATATCGGTCATACCTGCGCTTCCCCCGAAGACGTGGAGCGCGCGGTGGCCATGGGCGCCACCATCGTCACCCACCTCTACGATGCCATGGGTCACTACCGCGGCATGGAGGAGGCCTGCAAGGCGACCGCCGATCCGCAGGAGACTTCTTCCACCCTGTGCCTCGGCACCCCCGGTCTCTATTATGAGCTGATCATGGACTCCATGGGCGGACATGTGCGTCCCTACAACGCACGCATGGCCTATCGCGTGGGCGGCGAGGATCACATCATCCTCATCACCGACGCAGGTGCACTGGGTGCGGGCGGCGGAGAGGATACCCCCTCCGAGACCACCTTTGCCCGTGCGGACGACCTGAACTTCGACATCAACGGCGAGCTCTGCGGCAGCTTCCTCACCCTGAACCGCGCCTGCCGCAACTTCATGAAGGTGACCGGCGCGGATATCCGCATCGCCTTCAAGTGCGCCTCCACCAACCCCGCCAAGGCGCTGGGTCTGTACGACCGCATCGGTTCCATCGAGCGCGGCCGCGATGCCAACATCATCCTCGTTGACGACGATTTCGACGTAAAGACCGTCATCTTCCGCGGCGAGGCCCTTTAAGAAAGGAGATTCCCATGAGCGATTTCAAAGTCGGATACGCAAGCGTAAACATCAACCCCATGCTGGGCATCGCGGTGGACGGCTATTACGTGCCCCGCTACGCCAGCGGCTTCATCGATGACCTCGAAGCTTCCGCCATGGCACTCAAGTGCGGCGGTCGCACCATTCTGATGATCAACGTGGACAATATGGGCATCGACACCCCCCTAAGCCTCCACTATCGCGCGGACATCGAAGCGGTGACGGGCGTGCCCGCCGCCCATATCTTCCTCTCCTCCACCCATACCCACACGGGTCCCGCGCTGACCCCGCCCGAATCCTTCCCCTGCGATGAAACGATGTGCGAACGCTACGCCGCTTTCCGCGGTGAGCGCCTCGCCGATCTGTCCCGCATGGCGGTGGCGGACCTCAAGCCCGCCAAGATGGGCTTCATCGTCGGCTATGCCCCCGAGCGCGTGGCGTACATCCGCCGCTATAAGATGAAGGACGGCACCACCATGACCTGCCCGCCCATCAACGACCCCAACATCGACCATCCTCTGGGCGAGCTGGATCAGCGGATCAACGTGCTCCGCTTCGATCAGGAAGGCGGCAACACCGTCGTTCTGATGAACTACGGTCTCCACGCCGACACCATCAACACCGACAAGATCTCCTCCGACTGGCCCGGCTGGACCCGCCGCACCCTCGCCGCGGCACTGGGCGACAACGTGAAGACCATGTGCTTCGTGGGCTGTCAGGGCGACGTGGGCAGCACCCATGTCAATCCCTGCGGCGGCGACATGAACGACACCGAGATCAGCTTCGACAACGAGATGAAGAGCCCCGGCATGGCGCGCTTCGTCGGTCGTGCGCTGGCGGGCACCGTGCTGCAGGTCTTCGACAAGGTTGAATATGTGGACGTCGATTCCATCGATATCATCCATCGCGATGTCTGCATCCCCGCCAACACCCCCGACAAGGCGGATCTGCCGCTGGCGCACAAGTACAAGGATCTCCACGAGGCGGGTCGCGACTGCGACATCCCCTACACCGCCATGGAGCTGACCACCGTTGTCGCCGAAGCCTACCGCATGTGCAACCTGGAGAACGGTCCTTATGAGTATCATCTGGACGTCACGGGTCTGCGCATCGGCGATGTGGCTTTCGTGGGTCTCCCCGGCGAGCCCTTCACCGACATCGGCCGTCAGATCAAGACCGCCGAGGGCTGGAAGATGATCCTGCCCTGCTGCATCACCAACGGCTACGAAGGCTACTTCCCCACCGCGGACGCCTATGAAGACGGCGGCTACGAAGCCCGCAGCTCCGTCTACAAGCCCGGCGTTGCAGAGCGCCTCATCGAAGCCGGCAAGGCCGTGCTGAGCGATCTGCACAAGTAAGAATAGATAAAAGAACGGCAAGGCTCTAAGCCCTGCCGTTTTTCTTTCTTCCATAGTTCGGTCGACGGTCAAACGCAGAGAAAACCTGAAAGGCAAGGAAGCAAGCTTGCGATTGAGGGAGCTTAGTAAACCTAAGTGACCGAAAGCGCAAGCGCAGCTGACACAGCAAGCCAAAAATCTTTCATAGATTTTTGGCGGTTTCAGGATTTTCTCTGCGTTTGAAAAGGGGTGCTGCCCGAAGGAAGCACCCCTTTTGGTTGTCTAACAACTAAAGCTTTCAGGCTTCAAATTAGTTGAAGGACCAGAAGTCTTCAACGTTGCTGGAGTCAACCATGAACAGGTCGATGTTGGTCAGAGTGGGGACCTCTTCGCCGCTCATGTAAGCGATAGCGCCGTCATAGATGAACTGAGCCAGGATCCAGGCGTCAACGTTCAGGCAGGCAGCGTAGTTGGGATCGTCGTCATGCAGGAGACCGAAGGGCTCTGCACCGTAAGCGCCCATGGAGAAGACGCGGATGTCTTCGTCGCCGACCTGCTGCAGGTAAGCAACAACACCCTGTGCGCCGTTGTCAACGTCGGAGATGACGTAGTCGTAGGGCTGAACAACAGCGGAGATGGCCTTCTCGGCGGTCTCACGGTTGCCCTGAGAGTCATACTGCTCGATGATGGTGATCTCGCAATCGTCAGCGGCTGCGAAGGTGTCATGCAGACCTACGAAGCGCTCCTGGCAATGGAAGGAGATCTTGTTGGCCATCTCAACGATGGTGGCCTTGCCGCCGTTGTTCTCACGGCTGTAGTCCAGGAAGTATTCGCCAACGATGACGCCGGTCTGATACTGGTCCCAGGTAACGGTGGTGACAGCCTTCTCTTCGCCCTCATCCCAGTAACCATCGTAGATGATGATCGGGATGCCGGCGTCGTAGGCAGCATTCAGAGCGGTGCCGCAGCCGGAGGGGCTGGCGGGGTCGCACATGATGATGTCGACTTCGTTGGAGATCATGTTCTCCAGCTGCTTGGTCTGAGTCTCGTCATTGATGTCGCCATCTTCGCAGGTGATGGTGGCGCCATAGTAAGCACCCAGAGCTTCCAGAGCGCTGGCAACAGCTGCGCACCATTCATCGCCCGTGTAGACGATGGTGCAGCCGATCTTCTTGCCCTGAAGGACGTCGGTATCCTGCAGAACGACAGCGGCGGGGATGCCCAGTTCGGCAGCGCGGTCATTGGCCTCGGCGATGGCGAGAACGCTCATCAGCATGGCCAGAACCAGAACCAGAGAAAACAGTTTCTTCATAGTGATTTCCTCCTCGAATATTATTCAAACAGGTCAGGCCTGTTTAAATCAGGTACAGAGTGCCATGATGGCTTCCTGAGAAGCCTCGGCGGCATCCAGTTCGCCCATCTTGTGACCCTCGTGCATGACCATGATGCGATCGCACATGCCAAGCAGCTCGGGCATTTCGGACGAGATCATGATGATGGTGCGGCCGGACTGAACGATCTCGTTGATGAGACGATAGATCTCAGCCTTGGCACCGACGTCGATACCACGGGTGGGCTCGTCCAGGAAGAGGATCTCGGACTCCTGGAACAGCCACTTGGCGATGACGACCTTCTGCTGGTTACCGCCGGAGAGGTACTGGACCTCGGTCTCGATGGTGGGACGGACAACGTGCAGCTTATCGGAGAACTCCTCGGCCAGCTTGTTTTCCAGACCCTTGCGGATGACGCCGCCCTTGATGACGCGCGCCAGATTGACCAGCGTGGTGTTGCGCTTGATGGACATGGTCTGGACCAGACCCTGCAGCTTACGGTCTTCGGGGATCAGTCCGAGACCGTCCTTGATGGCGTCGCGGAAGTAGCGATACTTGACCTTCTTGCCGCGGACATAGACCTCACCGGACTCGATCTTGTCGATGCCCAGGATGGCACGTGCCAGCTCGGTACGGCCTGCGCCGACCAGACCGGAGATGCCGAAGACCTCGCCGGCCTTGACGTCGAAGGAGATGTCCTTCAGCATGCCGCAGTTGAGGTTCTTGACAGACAGGATGGTATCGCCGATCTTGCCGGGCTCTTTGGGATATTCCTGACCCATTTCACGGCCGACCATCATGTTGATGAGGGACTCGCGATCCAGGTCGCCGATGGGCAGGGTGTCGATGTGGCAGCCGTCGCGCAGGATGGAGACGTTGTCGCACAGGTCGAAGACCTCGTCCAGACGGTGGGAAATGTAGATGATGGTGATGCCCTGCTCGCGCAGCTGACGGACGATGCGGAACATGACTTCCAGCTCGCGGTTGGTCAGAACGGCGGAAGGCTCGTCCATGACCAGGATCTGGGAGTTGTTGTTGATGGCGTGCATGATCTCAACGATCTGCTTCTTGGCGACGGTCAGGGAGGAGACCTGCGCGTTGACGTCGATATCCAGACCCAGGTCTGCGACGATCTCGCGGGCGCGCTTGCGCATGCCCTTCCAGTCGACCAGGTTGTTCTTCATCAGAACATTGCCCAGAAACATATTCTCCGCAACGGACAGCGGCTCGGCCAGCTTGATCTCCTGATGAACAACGGAGATACCGGCGCGGCGCGCTTCGATGGGGTTGGCAAAGTGACGGATCTTGCCGTCCAGCTCGATCTCACCGGCGTTGGGGCGGTGGATACCCGCCAGAACTTTGATAAGGGTGGACTTGCCGGCACCGTTCTCACCCACGAGACCGTGGATGGTGCCGCGCTCGATGTTGATGGTAACATCGTCCAGAGCCTTGACGCCCGGGAATTCTTTGGTGATGTTCCGCAGGCTCAGAATGTAATCCTTGCTCATATTTTCCTTCCTCTCTTTAATTTCGGTTCAAGAGGATCAGGACTTTTTACGGTTGCTGAGGATATCGAGGACAACCGCCAGAACCAGAACGATGCCCTTCAGAACATCCTGTACGAAGGGATCGATACCGACCATGGAGAAGCCGTTGAACAGGGTGGTCAGGAAGATGCAGCCGAACATGGTGCCGAGGACGTAGCCCTTACCACCGGCCAGGGAGACACCACCGATAATGGAGGAAATAACGGCGTCGAACTCGTAGTTCTGACCGTTGGTAACGGCGACGGAACCCAGACGGGCCATCAGCACGAAACCGCCGAAGGTGGCCAGAATGCCGCCCAGGATGAAGGTGCCCAGGTGGATGCGCTTGACGTTGATGCCGGAGAAGAATGCCGCTTCGCGGGAACCGCCGACTGCGTACAGGTTACGGCCGATCTTGGTCTTGGTGCAGATGAACTGTGCGCCGATGTACAGGACCAGCATGATGACCACGCAGATGGGCAGGGTGTTGTTCAGCCAGTAGCCGCGGCCGATCCAGGAGAAGGACTTGTACAGGGCGGACTTGGTGTCGAAGGGAACGGGGACGGCCTGAGTGATCAGCTTGCCGACACCGAAGCAGATGTACTGGGTACCGAGGGTCGCGATCATGGCGGGAACGCCGATGTAGGAGACCATGATACCGTTGACGACGCCGACGATGATACCGATGGCGAACATCACGAGGATGGCGGGCAGAAGGCCCCAACCGGAGTTGATCATCAGACCTGCGCCGACGCAGCTGGTCAGGCAGACCAGACGGCCGAGGGAAAGGTCGAAGTTACCGGTCAGCAGCATGATGGACTGACCCAGTGCGACGATGGCCAGAGTTGCGGACTGGAGCAGAATGGTCTTCCAGTTCTTGATGGTCAGGAAGGTCTGCTGTCCGTAGATGGTCTGGGACAGGGTCGAGAAGACGACGATCAGAATGATCAGGCCGACCAGAGACATCCAGTTCTTGATAAATGCCTTGATCTGTTTGGAAGCATTCGAGGTTGGTGCTTTTGTAGTCATTTTTCATAACCTCCCGCATAGTAACATCCCGTAAAAACGGGTGCCATGTTGCTATTATATTATCTCATGATGAATTTGTCAACAACATTCACATAAGTCGCTCCCGTTTTTACACCAAGCGCACAATAACACCCACCATTAATTACAGAGACGTCAGTAACTTATTGATGTAATCGGGCAGCAGGTTTGCTATATCGGTCATATACGGCAATAAATCGCAATAAAACGTAACACTTTTGGCAATACATGGCTTTCCGTTCCCTTTCTTTTGATTACATATCCGCTTGTAATTCCAACATGATTGTGACAATCGCGCCCTTTGGCAGGATTGACCTCCCTCCGTCTCGAAATATAAACATATTATATGCGGGGAGGGAAGAATCTATGCGGCGGAAACTTGCGCTCTGGCTGACGGCGGCACTGATGTGCGCGCTGCTTTTTGCGGCGTCGGCTCAGGCGGCGTCCGGCATGGTCCGCGTGAAGCTGACCCGCCTCGGCACGGTCTCTTCCGTCACCGTCTCCCCCACCTGCGAATACTACCGTTCCGACAGCCCCGAGATGCGCTTCGCCGCGGGCAGCAAATACACCTTCCGCGCGGTGGGCGGCAGGGTGTGCGAGGAGGCTCTTGCTGGCGCGGGCGGGTGGCGCGG
>JAKSPZ010000048.1 GCA_024404395.1 Clostridia bacterium
CCGCACTCCTTACAGTTCTTTTTAGGAGTCAGCTTAAAAATGTCAAGCCCTTTCAATGCCATGGTAGTTTCCTCCCTCCACTGATTACATCAGGCTGTCGATGAACTTGGCAATGGTAGCGATGGACTCGGGATGCTTCATGATGACCATGTCGGAACCGCCGACGAGGCAGGCAGAAGCGGTGCAGACTTCCATCTCAATACCGCGCTCTTCAACGGAACCCCACTCGGGCATTTCCGCTTCGGAGACCATTGCTTCCTTGACGCCCCAGGTCTCGGTGGAGATGGGGGTGACGATGGGCATCTGCAGCTGGGCATCGTTCTGAGCCAGTGCGGCGGCCTTAACGCGGTCAAGGGTGGAGGACAGATATTCGTAACCGTAACCGGCTGCGGAAGAACCGAGGTTCATGCAGACAGAGGTTGCGGGAACACCCAGCTGGGACAGCAGAACGTTCAGCTGCTTGGCAAGGTTGATGTCGACGGCGGATTCTGCGCCGACCTTCTGATTGTAAGCCAGACCGGCGGAAGCACCGACCTGCTTGTAGTTCTCTTCACGGGAGGAGAGGACCAGGATGTTCTTGCCCTGCAGAGCTTCGGAGCAAGCATTGAAGATCTGAGCGTCCTTTTCGACGTTCTTGCAGCCCATGATGATGATGGGCATGGTCACTGCTTCGCCAACGGCCTTGGCCAGAGCAGCGCAATCTTCAACGGAGGTATTGGCGCCATTGGGATCGGCGCTCTCGAAATGCAGGCAGATCGCGGAAGCGCCTTCCATGGACTCGGCACGCTTTGCCATCTCAACGGCAGTGGTGCAGCCCTCGTAGAAAGCGAGCATGCCGGGCATGGTTTCGCCTTCCATACCGGTATCCTTGATTTCACCGGCGATCTTGGGTGCATTGGGCATTTCATTGTCAAAGGTGTAGAACGGAAGTACGTTTTCGCCGCCGATCACGATGCTCTTGTCGCCCGTGCCGAGGGTAACTGCATTGATCTTTGCGCTGAAAGCCTGCTTCTTAGGAGTATAAGCCATTGTAAAATCCCCCTACTTAGCAATTGTTGTTTATAGATGTAGCTTGTCCATGATGGACTTGAGAGCAACTTTGACCGGAGAGGTCTCGGGAACCTTTGCACTGGGCTCGCCGGCGCAATCGGCCTCGTAGACGTTGTCGTCCTGAGGCAGCACGCCTACCAACTGCAGACCGTGCTTTTCGATCTCCTCGCGAACACCGTCATTCAGCTCACCGTTGGGTGCGCGATTGACAATCAGCTGCATGGTGCCGGGTTTCAGTTCAAGGTCATTCACCATCTCGGCGATACGGGCGACTGCCTGAATGCCGCGACGGGAACAGTCACTGATGAGCAACAGGGTATCGACGTGAGGCAGCGTGCCGCGGCTGATATGCTCAAGGCCCGCTTCGTTATCGATGACCATGTACTTGTAGTTTCCGACATACTTGTCGACCTGGGTCTTCAGCACGCCATTGACGTAGCAGTAGCACCCCTTGCCTTGAGTGCGACCCATGACCAGCATATCGAAATCGTCTTCCTCGACCAGTGCAGAGTTGAACTTGTACTCCGCGTACTCCTGTTTCGTCATGCCCGACGGAATCGGGCTGACCTTCATGAGCTCGGCGCGCGCCATCTCTTCACGAATGTCGCCCAGAGTGGTTTCAACTTCCACGCCAAGCACTTCGTTCAGATTGGAGTTCGCATCCGCGTCCACGACGAGCAGCGGTCCCATGTTTTTCTTGCAGAGATAATCAATCATCATACCGCAGGTCGTCGTCTTGCCAACGCCGCCCTTGCCGGCAACTGCAATGATGTGTGCCATTCCGAAACTGACTCCTGTCTATCTATATCGGCATAATGCCGTCCGCGTCGCGGGTTCCTTCTTCCCGCGACGCAAGACGGATGAGCATTATTAGCCGATGTAGTCCATGATACCGGATTCCTTGACGAGACGGGTGACGTCCTCATACTTGTTGAGGGCATACAGATGGATACCGTCGATACCGCAAACGCGATACTCGTCGATCATGCGGATGGTGTACTCCATGCCGGCTTCCTTGAAGGATGCCTTCTTGGCGGCGATGGACTCTTCGCTCTCCGCGGGTGCGAAGGGATTGGGGAAGATCCAGTTCTTGGAGATGATTTCGCACAGTGCACGGGGCATGACGCAGCCGTTGCGGGACAGTGCCATGTTGATGGTGGCGGAAGCATCGAGGATGGGCATGATGCCGACATCAACGGGCAGCCAGATGCCTGCGCCGCGGATGGCGTCCATCCAGTAGCGGAACTGATCCATGTCGAAGCAAAGCTGGGTCATGATGTAATCAGCGCCTTCGTCCTGCTTCTGCTTCAGGAAGGAGATGTCTGCTTCCAGGCTGCGGCAGGCGATGTGGCCTTCGGGAGAACCTGCGACTGCGATGGTGAACTTATCGCCGAACTCCTTGCGGACGAACTTGACCAGCTCGGTGGCATAGTGCAGGTCGCCGTTGGTGCCGGTCCAGCCGAAGGGGATGTCACCGCGCAGGGCGAGCATATGATCGATGCCGTGCTCCAGGTAGGTAGCCAGCTGATCCTTGATGCCTTCCTTGGTGTTGGCAACGCAGGTGAAGTGAGTTACGGGGATGGCCTTGCCGTCGCGCTTGATCTTGTCCAGAACGTCAAGATTCTTGCCAACGTTGGTGCCGCCTGCGCCGTAGGTGCAGGAGATGTAATCGGGGTTCAGCTCGTAGAGGTGGTCAAGGACGCCGCCCTCTGCGCAAAGCTTTTCCATACCGACGTCGGTCTTCGGCGGAAAAACTTCGAAGGAAAAGCCCATGCGGCTCTTCAGGATGTCTGCTACGTTCATGTGAATAATTCCTCCTGTCGATTCACAAATGGATAAAATGGGACATTCCCCCACCAAACTCCATTATGCATAGGGTAATCTTATCACATTCAGTCAAGAATTTCAAGCGTTTCAAATCGATTTAGCACTATTTGAACACTCAAATCCTCACTATTTTCTCATGCAAAGCTTTTTGCAAGAAAAACAAAAAGCCCGCTTTACGCAGGCTTTTTGCTTAATCCATGAAATTATCGGAGGGATGGACGATGGCGCGTCCGGTGGCATCGTCGAAGCCTTCCAGTACCAGCAGGGAGCGGGCGCCTTCCACGCGCTTGACCTTGGGTTCCACGGTGGTGATCATGACGCCGACGCCGACGACCTCAGCCTGGAATTCCTTCATCATATCCACCATGCCCTGCAACGTTCCGCCGCCCTTCATGAAGTCGTCGATGATCAGAGCACGCTGACCTGCGGAGACGGCGCGGCGTGCGAGTGCCATGGTCTCGATATGGGTGTTTCCGCCGCCCGCGATGTAGTTGATCTTCACGGCGGAGCCTTCATAAGCACGGCTGTCGCGGCGGGCGATGACCAGCGGCACATCCAGCATGCGCGCCGTCATCAGCGCGATGGGAATGCCCTTGGTCTCCATGGTGAGGACAAAATGGGGCTGGCGATCGTAGTACTGTGCCGCCAGGATCTCGCCCAGCGCCTGTGCGGTGGTGGATTCCGCCGTCACATCAGAGGTATAAAGGAAACCGCCGGGCAGCATACGGCCGGGCTGGGACAGACGCTCGGACAGCTCTTCCAGCGTCTTCTGTGCACGCTCACGGCTGGGAATAGCGCGATAACGGACACCGCCGGCAGCACCTGCCACGGTCTCCACCTCGCCCAATCCGAAACGCTTGAAGGAAGCGCTGACAAGGTCGATATCCTCACTGATGGTGGACTTCGCCGCACCGAACATGGTGCAGAATTCGCCCAGAGAATGGACACGGTTGGGGGTATCGGTCAGAATGCGGGTCATGGCACCGAGGCGTTCGTTCCGCTTGATCTTTTCCATATGCTTGCGCTCCTTACAGTCAATGTATCTATTATAAAGCATGTTTTTTATAATTCTACCACAAAACCCAAAAACCCGAACATTTAACCTTGCATGCACGGAGAACATACGCCGTTTTCCCATCACTTTACTTCCCGCGGTTGACACGTTCAAAGATTCATCCTATAATATCAGTATCGATATTTGTAGAGGTGTGCCCCTATGGCAGTACATATTTCAGATAAGCCCAACGCCCGCGTCCATTTTATCGGGATCGGCGGCAGCTCCATGTCCGGTCTTGCGGGTCTTCTGCAGGATGAAGGCTACCGTGTCAGCGGTTCCGACCGCACCCGTTCCCATAAGACCGACGCCCTCGCCGCAAAGGGTGTTGACATTCACATCGGTCATAACGCGGAAAACGTCCGCGATGCCGAATATATCGTCTTCTCCGCAGCCATCCCCGAGACCAATCCCGAGCGCGCCGAAGCCGCCCGTCTGGGCATCCCCCAGATCGAACGCTGCGATCTCATCGGTCAGCTGATGGAGAATACGCCTTTCGCTGTCGGCGTCTCCGGCACCCACGGCAAGACCACCACGACCTCCATGCTGGCTCAGGTCTTTATGGAGGCAAAGGTCGATCCCACCATCCATATCGGCGGTGAACTCGACTTTATCGGCGGTTCCACTCGTCGCGGCTGCGGTCACGATTTTATCGTGGAAGCCTGCGAATTCCACTCCAGCTTCCTGCACTTCCATCCCACCGTCGCCGTCATCCTCAACATCGACGAGGATCATCTCGATTACTTCCGCGATCTGGACCATATCGAGCAAACCTTCGCCGAATACGCCGCGCTGCTCCCCAAGGACGGCTGGTGCATCGCCTGGGGCGACGATCCCCGCGCCCGCCGCGTCTGCGAAAACGCCGATTGCAATCATGCGACCTTCGGTCTGGGCGAAGACTGTGACGTCCGCGCCATCGATGTGGAAGAGGACGAACACGGTTTCTCCTCCTACACCGCTGTATATAAGGGAGAAGTTCTCGGTCGCTTCAACCTGAACATCGCCAGCCGCAGCAATATGATCGACAGTCTTGCCACTGTCGCGGTCGCTGCCGTTCGCGGATTGGATATGTCTGCCGTTCAGAGAGCGCTCGCCAACTTCCGCGGTGCCCATCGCCGCTTCGAGCTGACCAGCACCACCGACGGCGTCCGCTGCTATACCGACTACGGTCACAACCCCGCCGAGATCAAGACCGCCATCAGCATCGCCAAGAAGCAGGATCACAAGACACTTTGGTCCGTCTGGCAGCCCCACACCTATTCCCGCACCAAGACGCTGTTCGACGCCTTTGTCGAGACCTTCGACGAGGTCGATCATCTGCTGATCACCGACATTTGCGCCGCCCGCGAAGTCGATCCCGGCGACATCAAATCGGAGATGCTCCTCGAGCCCATCCGTGCCCGCGGCATCACCGTCACCCACACCCCCACCTTTGACGACGCGGAAGCCTATCTGCGTGCCCACTGGCAGCCCGGCGATCTGATGATCAGCCACGGCTGCGGCGATATCGATCTGCTGAACGAGCAGATCATGATCCACGGCGACACCAAGCCCGCAACGGAGGCGAAATAATTGAAGTCAGTACGAATTACGCTCATCCTCCTTGCGCTGCTTGTGCTGCTCACCGGCTGCGGCAAGAAGACCGTCACGGAGACCGATGAAGTCACCGAAGCGGCTTTCAATCCCGAACAGACCGCCGTTCCCGTCATTACCGAGGAACCCGAATACACCATGCCCGAGGCTATCGATGTCCCGCTGGAGGACGACGTCGAGATCGTCATCGTAGATGAGCCCGAAACCGAGTACGTCGATCCCGCCACTGTGCTGGAACCCGTACAGACCTCGGCGCCCTCGACCATCGATTCCAATCCCATCGCCGGCTACAGCTACGTCACCCTTGCGGATACGACCTTCGGCTTCGTCTACACCTACCCCTCCCACTGGGAGAACTTGCCCGGTCGCGGTACCGTGTGCTTCCGAGAGCCCGTTGCGGAGGGAGAATTCCCTGCCCGCGTCGCCGTCACCGTCAAGGAACTGGTGCATACGCCCCGCGCCTCGGTGCTGCTGTCGCAGTTCCAGAACTACGCACAGATCATCTACCGCCAGTATCCTTCCGATTCCTTCGAGTGGAGTCCCCTAAACAAGGATGTCAAGTGGCTTGGCAACGACGCCATGGAGATCTCCTATCTCGCCTTCTCCGGCGAACATGAGGTTCGCGGCTACATGATCTGCACCAATGTCGGCCGTTTCGCCTATGTCTTCCACTTCGTATGTGAGTATGATGACTATAACGCAATGGAACCGATGATGCGCAACATGCGCGATTCCGTCACCGTTCTCAAGAAATGATCACACATAAAAAGCTGCTTCCTGATTTCGGAAAGCAGCTCTTCTTTTTTATATTCAGTTTTCCAGCTTGACCAAATCTTCTTTATTGGCAACGACCAGAATGGTATCATCCCGCTTCAGCGCCATATTCGGTGCGGGCAGCGTGACCGTTCCGTCCGCGCCACGGATCGCGATGACATTCACACCGTGCACCGCGCGCATGTTGATCGCTGTGAGGGTCTTCCCCACCCATTCCGTTCTGGGGGCGATCTCCGCCATGGAGAAGCTGTCGGTGATCTCCAGGAAGTCAAGCAGTTTGTTGGAAATCAGGTTGTACGCCACGCGGCGTCCCATGTCGCGTTCGGGATAGAGCACCTTGGAGGCGCCCAGCTTTTCAAGCATGCGCCCGTGGAATTCGTCCGATGCCTTCGCGATAACGTTGGGGATACCGATCTCCTTCAGCACCATGGTGGTCACGCAGCTTGCCTTCAGGTCGCTGCCCATGGTCACCAGGGCGGTGTCAAATTCGTCCACGCCCAGCGAAGCCATGACCTTTTCATCCATGGCATCCGCCTGAACCGTGCGAGTCAGAATGCCGCTCATTTCCTGAACCAGCTCTTCATCGGTATCGATGCCCATCACCTGAACGCCGTTTTCGCTCAGGGTCTTGGCAATGGAGGCACCGAATCTTCCCAAT
>JAKSPZ010000049.1 GCA_024404395.1 Clostridia bacterium
CGAAAGCATCGAAGGATCATTCAGCTGCTTTCGATGATAGGCATCGTCATCCTTGTCGTCAACTTCTTTGTCCCAATCGTCTTCTCAATCGGTGAAAACAATCTTTATTCGAGAGAAAAACTGTTCTGGTTGTACCTCGTTCTCGATATGGGCATTTTTGCGGACAGCTTTGTACTGTACATTCATTCACGCAGAAGATCGGGCATGTTGAAGTTTTTCCCGGTGTGGGCGTTTGCCATTCCTGTTCTGATCGGCGTAACGACGCAGATGGTCATGTACGGCGTTTCGACCATCTGGCCGTTCATTGCTGTGTCCATCAGCTGTGTGTTCATGTGCCTGCAGAACGAGGTCATGTATCGTGACAAGCTGACAGGGCTGTATAACCGCTTCTATCTGAACATCCTTGAAGGCGAGCTGAAGGAACGTTCTTCCAATGCATTTTCCGCGGTCATGATCGATGTGAACCGCTTTAAGGAGATCAACGATACATACGGACATCTGACCGGTGACGACGCGTTGATCGATGTTGCTAACATCCTTCGACGGGTGGTCAGTGACCTGGGCGAGGTCACCCGATATGCGGGTGACGAGTTCATCGTCATCGTCAACTCGCAGGATGCCGCGGTGATGGACGATCTTCTCGATCGCATCAACAAGGCGATGGAGACGTTCAATGCCACCAAGGGCAAGCCATATCGGCTGTCTGTGTCCATGGGTTACGAGAAAATGGACTTCAACAAGCACACGATGGGCGAGGTGCTTGATGCTACGGACGTGCGCATGTACGAGAACAAGCGCGAGTTTTACAGGACGCATCCCGGTCTGAACAGAAGAAGATAACAGCGGGTTCCAGTCTGTGTGTTGGTGAAAGGAAGATTTTATGATCAAGCTGAATATTGTTCTGGCGGATATTACCACCCTTGCCGTGGATGCCATTGTCAATGCCGCAAATGAGACGCTGCTGGGCGGCGGTGGGGTAGACGGTGCGATCCATCGCGCTGCAGGCCCCGAACTGAAAGAAGAATGCAGAACGCTCAACGGCTGCGAAACCGGCGACGCGAAACTGACCCGTGGCTACAACCTGCCTGCAAAATATGTGATCCATACAGTGGGTCCCGTCTGGTACGGCGGTGATCTTGAAGAGGATGAAAAGCTGGCAAGCTGTTATCGCCGCAGTCTGGAGATCGCGGTGGAAAATGGTTTCAAGACCATCGCTTTTCCCTCTATCTCCACGGGCGTGTACAGATTCCCCGTCGGGCTGGCTGCGGAAGTCGCTGTCGAAACGATCCGCGCATTTGAGAAGGCGCATCCCGAGGTCGACATGGAACTCACCTTTGCCATGTTTGATAAGGGTACGATGATAAATTATCAGAAGGCAGCAGGCATCTGACTGCTGTCGAATAAAGGAAACAGATTATGAATACCAAAGAGAGAATTGTGGCAGCTGCAGAAAAACTGCAGCTGAATTATCGGGAACAGGGCATCTATGAGAATGAGATCGGACGCAGACCGCCCCAGCGCAGCGAGATCATCAAACTGCTGGACGAGATTCGCGAGCTCTTTTTTCCCGGCTATTTCGGCAATGAAAACACGGCGTATGTGTCGCTGAACAGTTTCGCGGGCACCAAGCTGGCGGTCATCTGCGAACGCCTCACGCGGCAGATCTCCATCGCGCTGCATTACGCATCGAAGGATGACGATTTTGCGACCCGCGAGCAGCAGGCTTCCGAGATCACGGCGCGCTTTATCGACGCGATTCCCTGCATCCAGAACCTCGTCTTCAAGGACGTAGAAGCAGAACTGGAAGGCGATCCCGCAGCAGCCAGCAAGGAGGAGATCATCCTCTCTTATCCCGGTGTCTATGCGATCTTTGTCTACAGAGTCGCGCATGTCCTCTACCGTGAAAAGGTGCCGCTCATTCCGCGCATCATGACCGAGCACGCGCACAGCCGCACGGGTATCGATATCAACCCCGGTGCCACTATCGGCGAGTCTTTCTTCATCGACCATGGTACCGGCATCGTTATCGGTGAGACGACCATCATCGGCGACCACGTGAAGCTCTATCAGGGCGTAACTCTGGGCGCACTGTCTACGCGCAAGGGACAGGCACTGTCGGGCATCAAGCGTCATCCCACCATTGAGGACAATGTTGTCATCTATTCCAACACTTCCATTCTGGGCGGCGAGACGGTCGTCGGCAGGAATTCCGTCGTTGCAGGTAACACCTTTGTCACGGAGTCCATTCCCGAGAACACCAAGGTCACTGCTTACATGCCCAAACTTCAGTTGAAACAGAAATAAGAGGTTGCAGTATGGCTGACATCAAAAACAGCATTATTGATATTATCGGCAATACGCCTTTGATGAAGGCGGACCGTTATGCCTCCCATGCGGGCGTGACGGACGCGACGATCCTGGTCAAACTTGAAGGCTTGAATCCTGCGGGCTCCGCAAAGGACAGAGTCGCGCTTTCCATGATCGAAGACGCGGAAGCAAAGGGATTGTTGAAGCCCGGCGCGACCATCATTGAGCCCACCTCGGGCAATACGGGCATCGGCATCGCTGCGGTAGCGGCGATCAAGGGCTATCGTGCGATCCTGACCCTGCCCGAGACGATGAGCGCAGAGCGTCGTACGCTGCTTCGTGCCTATGGTGCGGAGCTGGTGTTGACGGATGGCGCTGCGGGAATGAAGGGCGCGGTGGAGAAGGCTGAAGAGCTGAATCGCGAGATCGAAGGCTCTGTCATCCTCGGTCAATTTGACAATCCTGCCAACGCCGAAGCCCATGTGAAGACCACCGGTCCCGAGATCTGGAAACAGACGGACGGCAAGGTGGATATCCTTGTTGCTACCGTGGGCACGGGCGGTACGTTGACCGGCACGGGCAAGTATCTGAAGTCCATGAATCCCGAACTGAAGATTGTCGCGGTGGAGCCTGCCACCAGTCCGCTGCTGTCCAAGGGTTACGCGGGTGCCCATAAGATCCAGGGCATCGGCGCCAACTTTGTTCCGTCCATCCTTGATACCACCCTGTATGACGAGGTGGTCGCCGTGGAAAATGAGGACGCATTCGCGGAAGGCAAGGCATTTGCATTGGCGGAAGGCATTATCGTCGGCATCTCTTCCGGCGCGGCATTGAAAGCCGCTGCCGTTGTGGCGAGCCGTCCCGAAAATGCGGGCAAGACCGTCGTGGTCGTGCTGCCCGATTCGGGTGACCGTTATCTTTCCACGCCGATGTTCGAGTGATCATGTCGCAAGAATACATCAATATTACGCCCGATAATCTCGAAACGGAGCATCTGTGCTGCATCATTCGCAGCAAGAAGCAGCCCGAGGGCATCGTGGCGAAGAAACAGTGGCTGGCGGACCGCCTTTCTGAAGGGCATATATTTCGCAAACTGAATGAGAAGGCGACGGTCTTCATCGAGTATGCGCCGCTGGAGACTGCGTGGGTGCCCGTTGAAGGCGAGAATTACCTGTATATCTATTGCCTTTGGGTGCTCGGCGATCAAAAAGGCAAGGGCTGCGGCAGCGAGCTCATGCGCTATTGCATCGAGGATGCGAAGGCAAGAGGTAAGTCGGGTATCTGCATGCTGGGTGCCGAAAAGCAGAAAAGCTGGCTCTCCGATCAGGCGTTCGCCGAAAAGTGGGGATTTGTCAAGGTCGACAGCACGGATTACGGCTACGATCTGCTGGCGCTCTCCTTTGACGGGACGCTGCCGCGTTTTACCGATACCGCAAAGCTCGGAAAGATCGATAGTGATCGGCTGACCGTTTATCACAGCCCCCAATGTCCGTTTATTCTGCAGACATTGGGGAAGATAGGGGAGTACTGTGCCGCGGAGGGTATCCCGTTGGATCTGATCGCGGTGGACAGCCTCGAAAAGGCCAAGTCGCTGCCATGTGTATTCAACAACTACGCAGTGTTCTACGGCGGTGATTTCAGAACTGTGAATCTGTTGGACGTGACCGCTGTGAAACGGATCCTCAGACGGAAGTGATCGCAGTATGAGCAAGTATGATGCGCTGTGGCGATATGTCGCCGAATGTAAGAACGAATCGCTGATGATGAGCTTCGGGCAGATAGAAGAAGTCGGCGGCGTTCCCATCGATCACTCGTTTCTGAAGTACAAGAAGGAGCTGTCCGAACTGGGCTGGCAGGTGGAAAAGATTGGCATGAAGGCTCAGAATGTGCTGTTCCGAAGGATAGAATCGAAATCATAAAAGCATGACCGGGGGTTCCGCGAAAGACGGAAATACCCCCGGTTTTGTTATTGGTATGTTGATTAACACATGCATAACAGAAAATGGAAAAATGCGAAAAATGGGGATGACGCTTATCGCGATAGTTAACAATAAAGCGCGATAACGGCATTTTGAATGTCGCTGTTTAACATGACTGCAAAGATGTACGTGTTATTGTATTGGGAATGCACCTTTGTGAAGTTTGTGTATCCTTCAATGGGTGAGAATTAATCGATAAATAAATATCAATATAACATTTTAGGGGTACACATTTTATGAATTATTTGGTACAATAGAGTAGGCTCATTGTAGCCATGTGAATTTGTTAGTCAATCAATAGAATAACTATGCGGGAAAGGAGCAGAGAAAGCCGGAAACGGTGTTTCGGGTGATCGAAGATCACAAACATCGGGAGTCGATCCCGAGGGATGACGGAACGTTTCTTCTTTTCCCAATGGGATGACGAACCGTTCACATCAGCCCGGTCCGAGGCTTCGGGGCTAACCGCCGCGGACAGGTGCTACACTTTAATAGGTTTGGCCCGTTAGAACGTCCGACCGTTCGGGCAGTCTGCCTTCAATGACTTGTCGGAACGGCAATACTTCAATCGGAGAGGATGTTTCCATGAAATTCAGTTACTATCCCGGCTGTACGCTGAAGACCAAGGCTAAGGAACTTGACGCCGCAGGGCGCAAGGCAGCCGCGGCTCTGGGCGTGGAGCTGGAGGAAATCGAAAACTGGCAGTGCTGCGGCGCGGTCTATCCTCAGGCAACTGACGAGATCGCTACCCGCCTCTCTTCCGTCCGCGCACTGAGCGCCGCAGAAGAAAAGGGTCAGGAGCTGCTGACGCTGTGCTCCGCCTGCCACCATGTGATCAAGCGCGTCAATGAGGACATGCGCACCAACGCGGATATCCGTCTTCGCGCCAATAACTACCTTGCATTGGAAAAGCCCTACACCGGCGCGACCAATGTTATCCACTACCTTGAGATGCTGAGAGACCGCGTCGGCTTCGACAATGTCAAGGCTGCCGTGAAGAATCCTCTGAAGGGTCGCAAGATCGCTGCCTACTATGGCTGCCTTCTGCTCCGTCCCAGCAAGGTAATGGCAATGGACGATCCCGAGAATCCCTCGATCCTCGAGGACTTCATCAAGGCGATCGGCGCTACCCCCGTTATCTACAGCCAGCGCAATGAATGCTGCGGCGGTTATATCGCCCTGGATGACAAAGCAGCCGCACAGAAGCGTGTTGATGCCATCATCTCCGGCGCAGTCGCTGCCGGCGCGGATACCATCGTAACCGCGTGCCCCCTTTGCATGTACAATCTCGATGCCAACGCCACCAAGCACGTTCTGCCGGTCCAGTACTTCACGAGCCTGCTTGCCGAAGCGCTGGGCATCGTTGAGTAAGGAGGATGCACATGAGCGGCAACATCTGTACCGAAGATATCCTTCGGATCAGCGGTGTTAACCCCCGTAAATGTATGCAGTGCGGCAAGTGCTCCGGAACCTGCCCGAACTTCGATGAGATGGAATATCATCCCCATCAGTTCGTCTCCATGGTTCGCAAAGGACAGATCGACAAGCTGGCTGCATCCAAGTCCATTTACAAGTGCCTTTCCTGCTTTGCCTGCGTTGAGCGTTGCCCCCGCAATGTTGAACCCGCGAAGCTGATCGAGGCAGTCCGTCTGGCGGTCATCCGTCAGCAGGGCATGGATTACATGCGTCCCGATGACATCCCCGCGCTGTTGGATGACAAACTTCCTCAGCAGGCGATCGTCAGCGCGATGCGTAAGTACAGAAAGTAGGAGACGGGACAATGCAGAGAATTGGCGTATTCGTATGCTGGTGCGGTAGCAACATCGCCGCGACGGTGGACGTTAAGCGCGTCGCCGAAGCCGTGCGGGAAGTCCCGGGCGTTGTCTACAGTGCCGACTATCAGTACATGTGTTCCGAGAACGGTCAGGCTTTGATCCGTGATGCCATCAGCGAGCATAAGCTCACCGGCGTCGTCGTCTGCTCCTGTTCTCCCCGCATGCATGAAGCAACCTTCCGCAAGACCGCTACCAAGGCAGGCATCAACCCCTACATGGTAGAAATTGCAAACATCCGCGAGCAGTGCTCCTGGATTCACAAAGATATGCCCGAAGGCACCGAGAAGGCCATCATCCTGGCCAAGGCTGCCATCGCCAAGGTTAACCTGAACGCGCCCCTGATCGCGGGTACTTCTCCCGTTACCAAGCGCGCACTGGTCATCGGCGGCGGTATCGCCGGCATTCAGACCGCGCTGGACGTGGCCGATGCGGGCTATGAAGTGGATATCGTTGAAAAGTCTCCCACCATCGGCGGCCGTATGTCGCAGCTGGACAAGACTTTCCCCACCCTCGACTGCGCAGCATGTATCCTGACCCCCAAGATGGTCGATGCGGCTCAGCACGAGAAGATCAATATCATCTCCTATGCGGAACTCGATAAGCTGTCCGGCTTCGTCGGCAACTTCACCGCGACCATCCGCAAGAAGGCA
>JAKSPZ010000005.1 GCA_024404395.1 Clostridia bacterium
GGCTTTAATCAGCATTGCAGGAGAAGCGATGTTATAAGGATACTTTCGCCGGGTTCGCACCCAGCCCCTTGGCTCCCTCGGAGGAGGGAGCCAAGCGCTTCGCCGCGACTGCGTCAAAAATCTCTTTGCTGACGAAAGCCGATAAGCATATTGTGAAATTCAATTTGTAAACATCGCGTGAGTATCTCCCTTAGTCCCCTGTGCCTCAGGGAATACAATTGACTCTGATGAAATATACCCGCTTAGCAAATCGGCTCGGCCAGTTTCAAATCTCGAGGTAAAGAATTTGCAGCGGAAATGGAATATGTTACGCAACACAGATTATGCGCTTAGAGTTGTTCTCAGTGGAGAATAACTTTCCATACGCCTTTTGAGAGGGGAATTCCATATGATTCGTATACTGTTCATTTGCCACGGCAATATCTGCCGCAGTCCGATGGCGGAGTTTGTGTTTAAGGATATGGTTCGTCGGGCGGGGGTGGCGGATCGGTTTGAGATCGAGTCCGCGGCTTGCCCTACGGACGAGATCGGGTCGCCGGCCTATCCGCCCGCCCGTCGGGAGCTGGCGAAGCATGGGTTGAAGTGCGACGGCAAAACCGCCCGCCTCATCCGCGCCGAGGATTACGATCGCTTCGATCTCATCATCGGCATGGATCGCTACAACCTGCGGGATATGCTCCGCCGCTGGCACAACGATCCCGACGGCAAGGTCCGCCTGCTGCTGGACTACACCGACCGCCCCGGCGATGTGGCCGATCCCTGGTACACGGGCGATTTCACCGCCACCTGGAAGGACATCACCGAGGGCTGCGAAGGCCTGTTGAACGCCATAAACAACGATTGATCGAGGAGGGATACCCATGGGCATGGAGAATTGTCCGCACAAGGCAAAGGAAGGTTCCATCATCGAAAAGGACTGCCCCAACTGCGGCGGCACAGTGGAACTGTTCTCCACGGAACCGCAGGCGGAATGCGAAGACTGCGGCGCCGTGATCTACAACGATCAGATGATCTGCGTCCGAAAGTGCCAGAACGCTCGGGAGTGCGTCGGCGACGAGGCATACGAGCAGCTGATGAAAATCTTATAAAACGAAACGGGTCGACCATCGTCGGCCCGTTATATTTAACGTGTTATGCATTGCAAATTTACCCCATATGGGTATAATTAGTCCTGAGGAGTTGATTTGCTTTGGAACAGCAGTATAACCTTGCGAAAGATCTTTATATGCACAGCGCGGAGACCGCCGATATCGAGCGTGCCCGCGACATTTTCATCTCCCTCGGCGATTATGAGCGCGCCGCGGACTATGCCGCCAAGTGCGAGCTGCGCCTGCAGTACGAGGTCGGTCGCGCCGTCACGTTCGGCGCCTTTGAAGGAAAGCCCATCCAATGGCACGTTTACGATCAGCGCGGAAAGATGCGTCTGCTGATCGCGGATGAGATCGTCTGCCATCATCCCTATCACGACACCCTCACCGACGCCATGTGGAGCGATTGCAGCCTGCGCAAGTACCTGAACGGTCCTTTCCTGAAGGAGTGCTTCAATCCGCGTGAGATGATGATGATCGTCCCCACCCACATCCAGAACCTGCGCAGCGAAAAGTGGTTCTCCAACGGCGGTCCCGACACCATGGACCGCGTATTCATCCCCGACACGCAGGAGATGAACCGCTTCTGGCCCGATCCCGAGACCCGCAAGCTGGGCGGCTGGTGGTGGATCCGCAATCCCGGCAGCAACCTCTGCAGCGCCGTTGCGGTCTATGAGGACGGCACCGATTACGATTTCGGCATCAACGTCCACTACAAGGACGGCGGCGTCCGCCCCGCCCTCTGGGTCCTGCTCCGTATCTGATATATGTACATACCCTCCCCGCTTACCGCGAGGAGGGTATTCTTTTGCACTAAAAGAGGCTGTCCCATAAGGGACAGCCTCTTCAGACCTAAGCCTGAAATGTGATTAGCGGGAGAGGAAGTCGTCGTAGGCGCGCTGAGCCATTTCACGCATCTCAACGATGCCGTTGGACTCGAGCTGTGCCTGGAAGGCTGCCCAGTTCTCGTCGTTCACTTCCAGTTCGCCGGTGACGAACTTGGCGCGATACTCTGCGAGGGTTGCAACTTCATCAGTGTAGTAGAAGGCGTAGTCATCTGCGTCCTCTTCCAGCAGAGAGTAGCGGCCCCAGATGCGATCGAAGGAAGGCCACAGGTTGTTCTCGTCGTAGAGCTTGTAACCGCGGGCGTTGGGAACGTCGGCGATGTAGGTGTCGAGGTCGACATACTTGTCGAGGGTCTCGTTGGTGAGGATGTCAATGCGGGGCAGGACGTAGTTCAGAGGACCAACCTCGATGCCGGCGTCGTAGCTCTCGACCTGGGGAATGGAGTAGACGTACTTGCCATCTTCACCCTTGGTGATGGTGACGTACTTGTCGGGGTTCTGGTAGGCAACGGAGCCCTCTTCGAAGGCCATGGAGCCGTAACGCCAGATCATGCTGTTGTCGAAGTTGTAGAGCAGATCATAGAAGGAAGCCAGAACTTCGGGGTTGTGGCACTTGTTGGTGATAACGATGTCGGGGTTGTCCAGAGCGGTACGAGCGGTGGGATGCATGAAGAAGCATGCGGGGTAGTTCTCATCGATCGTCGGGGGAACGACGGGCTCGAAGCCTTCGGTGTTGTAGCACATATTGACAACGCCGAAACGGTTGGCTGCATCGCCGACGATAGCGGTGATGTCCTCAGTGTTGGCAACGAAGCAATCCTGATAGATGTAGCCCTTGGCATACCAGTCGGCCAGAACGGTGATACCTGCGCGGTATGCATCGGTGGTGTGGACGTAGTAGACCTGCTGGTTCTCATCGATGGAGAGGTTCATGTCAGCGCCGGAGTCCTTGGTGCTGATGCCCCACATACCGAGAGCATGCTCGATGGTGGCGTTGCCGTTGATGGTCTGCTGAGCGATCATGTAGGGGATCTCATCGGTGGTGTCGCCGTTGCCGTTCATGTCGTTGTCCAGGAAGTACTGGAGCATGTCTTCGAACTCTTCCTTGTTGGCGGGGGCATAGTTGGCTTCGTAGCCACGAGCCTCGTCCCAAGCGTTCATCCAAGCAACGTTGACCTGCATCATGGCTTCGCCGGCAGTGTACTTGTTGACCTGGGTGATGGAGGGGAAGAAGTAGATGCGGCCGTTGGAGTCCTTGGTGCCGCGGACGATGTCTTCGGGAGCATTCTCGACGAAGTTGGGCATGATGGCGGGATCGCTCATGAAGTCGGTGACGTCATAAGCCAGACCTGCATTACCCATGTCGGTGATGTCGGCGCGGGTCAGGGTCTTGTAGTAGAAGCCCCAGATTGCCTCATCGTAGTCCTGGCTGACCAGGCGGGTCTGCATGATATCACGAGACTCGTCGGAAACGGAAGTACCGGCAATGTCGAACACGATGTGGACATTGGTCTGCTCCTGCAGATCCTGCCAGTCGGGGTTGGATTCGATCTTGGCGATGTCGTCATAAACATAGCCGAAGGTCATGATCGTGAAAGTTTCGGGCTCTTCCAGGGGGAAGATGGTGCCTTCGAGGTTCCACTCGATGGCGTAAGCGGCAGACATGACGAGCATGAGAGCCATAACCAGTGCCAAAAGCTTCTTCATGGGGTAATCCTCCTTCTTAAATTAACAGCTGCAAGGCTGTTTGTAACACTTGGGATATCAGCCCTTGACCGCGCCGATCATCATACCGGAAATGAAATAGCGGCGGATGGCGGGATAGAGCAGGATCATGGGCAGGGTGGAAACGATAACGACCGCGTACTTCAGCAGCTGGACCTTGCGCAGCTGTTCGGCGATGACCTCCAGTGCCACGTTGGGGTTATCGAGGCCCGCGGCGGCGGCGGTGGTGATGCGCTTGATGAAGACCTGCAGGGTCTGGATGTTATCGTCGGAGATGTAGATCATCGGGTAGAAGTAGCTGTTCCAGAAGCCCAGGGCGAAGTTCAAGACCATGACCGCCAGGGTGGGCTTGGCCAGCGGCACCGCCAGCTGGATGAAGCAGCGGAACATGCCCGCGCCTTCAAGCTGTGCCGATTCGTAGATCTCCTCGGGGATGGAGTTCTCAAAGTAGCTGCGGCAGATGACCAGGTTGTAGGGACCCAGCATGCCGGGCAGGATGAGGCACCATACGGTGTTCAGCAGGTGCAGATCCTGAATGACGAAGAAGGTCGGGATCAGACCGCCGGAGAAGTACATGGTGAACAGGAAGAACAGGGTCAGCGGACGGCGGAAGGGCAGGTTCTCACGGGACAGTGCGAACGCACAGGCCGTGGTGACCGCCATTGCGGAAGCCGTACCGGCGAAGGTGTAGAGCAGGGAGTTTCTGTAGCCGATCCACACGGTGGTGGTGCGGTACAGTTCCTTGTAGGCGTCCAGATTCAGACCCTTGGGCAGCAGGAATACCTGACCGGTGGAGATGTAGGTGGGGTCGGAAATGGAGGAGATGACGACCAGCCACAGAGGATACAGGAACAGGATACCGATGACCAGCAGGGCGACGATAATGCAGATATCCAGAACGCGGTCGCCCTTGGTGGGACGGATCGCACTCAGATTGGACGTGATTTTCGCTTTCTTGATTTTTTCCATTGCTTATCTCCTTTCGCCCGTCATCAGAAGAGGGACATGCCGGAGACACGCTTCGCGATGAAGTTGGAGCTCAGCAGCATGACGAAGTTGACGACATTGGTGAACAGGTCCACGGCAGTGGAATAGCCGTACTGACGCTTGGCAAGACCGATCTTGTAGGTGAAGGTACCGATGGTCTCGGAAGCACCGAGGTTCAGGTCGGTCTGGATCATCAGCATCTTCTCGGTGGAAGCATTCATGAAGGTACCGAGGTTCATGATGAGCAGGATGACGATGGTGGGGCGGATGCAGGCCAGGTCGATGTGCCAGATGCGCTTCAGCTTGGAGCAGCCGTCTACCATGGAAGCCTCGATCAGCTCGGGGTTGACGCCGGACAGCGCCGAGAGGTAGATGATCGAGTTGTAACCGGTGATCGTCCAGATACCCGAGATGATATACATGGGCAGGACGTACTTGTCTTTACTCAGGAAGGATATCGTTGGTAATCCCAGCCGCTTGAACATGATGTTCAGGAAGGCGGCGCGGCTGTTGACGAACAGCAGCACGATGGACGTGGTAAGGACGACGGCGACCAGGTAAGGAATATAGGTGACCGTCTGAGAGAACTTCATCACGCGCTTGGCGACGCAGTTGTTCAGCATCAGCGCGAGGATGATGGGCAGCGGGAAGGTCAGGAAGGTGGCAAAGCCGACCTTCAATGTATTGCCCAGCGTGCGGGAGAAGCTGCCGCTGGAGAAAAAGCGCTCGAAGTTCTGCCAGCCGACCCATTTGCCCTGAGTGATGGTCTGACCGAGCTTCAGGCTGCGGAAGGCAAGTTGGATACCATAAAGAGGTACGTACTTAAAAATGATGACCGTGATAAATGCGGGCAGGATCAGCATGTACAGCTGCCAATGCTCCAGCATACGTGCTCCGAGGGACTTTTTGTTCAGTCCGTCCATGCGTTTTGACGCGGTCTTTGCTGCCATCGGTTCAACTCCTTTCAACAGTCGACGCAACAGAAAAAAAAGAAAATCCAAAATATCCTGTAATCGATAACGCTATTATAACGTATTTGTTGCGTGGATGCAAGTCTTTTCATAAATAAACACTTTTTATTTTTCTTCCGCTATCGAATTACCTGCAAAATAGTTTAAATAGCTATTGAAAACAAAAGATCGACGTGATATTATTTAGCTGTATCGGAAGAATAGAACCGAACGGAGGTCTTTCTGATGGGCAATACATTCCCCCTTGGCAACAAAGAACTGAGAATCGGCATCCTCGGTATGACCGAGGGCAACGGCCATCCCTATTCCTGGAGCGCCATGTTCAACGGCTACACCAAGGAATACATGGACCTTTGCGAGTTCCCCGTCATCCCCGTCTACCTCTATAAGCAGCCCCCGGAGACCATCGGCATCGAGGGCGCACACATCACCCACATCTGCTGCACCGGCTACATGGAGCGTGAAGAAGCCGAAAAGATGGCCCGCGCTTCCAACATCCCCAACGTCGTCGACAAGCCCGAAGACATGATCGGTCAGGTCGATGCCGTCATCTGCGCCACCGACCGCGGCGATGAGCACGTCGAGCGCTGCCGTCCCTTCATCGAGGCGGGTCTGCCCATGTTCATCGACAAGCCCCTGGTCAGCAGCGAAGAAGATCTGCGCACCTTCCTGAAGTGGCGCAAGGCGGGCGCGAAGTTCATCTCTTCCTCTTCCATGCGTTACTGCAAGTCGATCGAACCTTATTATAAGAACCATTATGAGCTGGGCGAGATGCGCTATATCATCCGCCCCATGGCGAAGTATCTGGAGACCTACGGCATCCACGCCCTGGAGAACCTCTACCCCCTGCTGGGCAAGGGCTTCAAGTCCGTCCAGTACCTCGGGCACGATTACAACTCCACGCTGTACATCGAGCATGACAGCGGCTGCACCTGCATCGTCACCCAGGACAAGGATCTGTGCGGCACCGGCCTGATCGCCATGGGCAACAAGGATTCCGCCATCATCTCCGACGGCGACTCCTATTACGCCTTCAAGAAGCAGCTGGACCTCTTCGTCCACTGGCTGCGCACCGGCGAGGAGCCCTTCCCCTTTGAGCAGACCATCGAGCTGATGAAGATCCTCATCTGCGGTCTGCGTTCCCGCAACGAAGGCGGACGCCGCGTCTGCCTTTCCGAAATCAATACGGAGGATATTTGATTATGTTCAATATTATGGATGCTTTCCGTCTGGACGGAAAAATCGCAGTCGTCACCGGCGGCAGCGGCCTGTACGGCCGTCAGGAAGTCCTGGCTCTGGCACAGGCAGGCGCGAAGGTCTGCAATGCCTCCCGAAATGTAGAAAAGAATGAAGCCTACGCCGCAGAACTGCGCGCACAGGGCTACGACGTCTTCGTTGAGCAGCTGGATCAGGGCGACGAGAAGAGCATTGCCGCATTCGTCGATCGCATGGAACAGAAGTTCGGCCGCATCGATGTTCTGGTCAACAACGCCGTTTTCCGCGGCATGGCCAACGATGAGGACTGGGAAGGCTTCACCACCAGCCTGCGCATCAACGCCATCGGCATGTCCGCCCTCTCCATGAAGGTCGCAAAGCTCATGAAGAAGAACGGCGGCGGCAGCATCGTCAACATCGGCTCCTACATGGGCATTCTGGGCGCGGACGATACCCTGTACCGCGACACCACCATGACTCAGGTCGCCGATGTCGCCCCCGATTACTTCTATCATAAGGGCGGCATGGCCAACTGGACCCGCCTGATGGCCTCCAAGTTCGGTCCCGACAACGTTCGCGTCAACGTCCTGCAGCTGGGCGGCTTCTTCAACCATCAGCCCGAGAAGTTCGTCGAGCGCTACAACGACCGCACCTTCCTGAAGCGCATGGCCAACGATACCGATATCATGGGCGCCGTCGTCTGGCTGGCTTCCGAAGCCTCCGCCTACGTCACCGGTCAGTCCATCCCCGTCGACGGCGGCTATTCCGCAAAGTAAAGGAGCACAACTATGCATATGAGAGAGAGCCGCGTTCTGCGAAAAATGCGCGCCGGCGAAGTCGCCGTCTGCACCAAGCTGAACCTGATGGACACCCGCGCCGCAGAGATCGCCGCCATGAGCGGTGTGGACTGCCTGTGGCTGTGCATGGAGCATGTGCCCAATGACTATAAGGCCATCGAGGACATGATCCGCGCCGCCAAGATCTACGACTGCGACGTCATGACCCGCGTTGCCAAGGGCAGCTACAATGACCTGATCCGTCCTCTGGAAGCCGATTCCACGGGCATCATGGTCCCCCACCTCATGAGCTATGAGGAAGCCAAGAAGATCGTCTACTACACCAAGTTCCATCCCATCGGACGCCGCCCCATCGACGGCGGCAACGCCGACGGCAAGTTCTGCCTCGTCAATGAGAACGATTATATGAAGGAAGCCAACGATCAGCGCTTCATCGTCGTTCAGATCGAAGATCCCGAGCCGCTGGATGAGCTGGAAGAGATCTGCGCACTGCCCGGCATCGACATGCTGTTCTTCGGCCCCGCTGACTTCTCTCAGGGCGCCGGCATCCCCTGCCAGTGGGACAATCCCCTGCTGGAGGAGACCCGCAAGCGCGTCTGCGAATGCGCACGCAAGCACGGCAAGTGGGCAGGCACCACCTGCGGCGCCGGCGACTTCGACCGCCTCGCCGAGATGGGCTACACCTTCCTGAGCGTCGGTGCGGACGTCGTCTTCCTCGCCAACGGCTTTAAGGCGACCGCCGACCTCTGCGGACGCAAGATCAAGGAGTTCTGATTATGAAGACCTATACCGATTGGGGCAATCCCTTCTCCCACATGTCTCTGGGCACCGTCCAGCTGGGCATGGATTACGGCATTGCCAACAATGACGGACAGCCCTCCCTGGAACGCAGCTACGCCGTTCTGGATGCCGCGCTGAAGGGCGGCGTCACCGCGTTGGATACCGCCCGTTCCTACGGCAATTCCGAGAACGTTCTGGGCGACTATTTCCGCGCCCGCGGCGGCAAGGGCAACATCTTCCTGACCACCAAGTACGGCGTTCCCGAGCGCGGTCTGGACAAGGCCGGCGTGAAGATCGTCATCCGCAAGTGCATCGAGCAGTCCCTCGAGGCATTGCAGCTGGACAAGGTGGACTGCTACATGCTCCACTCCGCCCCCGATTTCCTCGAGTATCCCGAGGAGATCGCCGAAACCATGGGCGATTTGAAGTCCGAAGGTCTCATCGGCTGCGCCGGTCTCTCCATCTATGAGCCCGAAGTGCTGGAAAAGCCCCTTGAGATGGGCTGCTTCTCCATGGTCCAGGCGCCCATGAGCATGTTCGATCACGCACTGTGGGAGCGCGGCTATCTGGCACGCCTGCAGAAGGCCAACACCGCCGTCATCATCCGCAGCGTCTTCCTGCAGGGTCTGTTCTTCCTCGATCCCGACACCATGGAAGACTGCGCGCTGAAGAATGTCACCGAGAAGAAGCTGCGCATCATCCGCGAGATCGCCAAGCAGGAGAACATGACCATCGCCGAGCTGGCCATCTCCTACATCCGCGATATGCCCGGCGTCACCTCCCTGGTCCTCGGTGCCGAGAAGCCCGAGCAGGTGGAGATGAACCTGAAGTACTTCGCTCCCGACGCGGCGACCCTGTCCGCAGCCGGACGCAAATATATCGACGAGACCTGTTCCGCAAATATCCCCGAGATCATGAAGGCGCTGTCTGCGCGATACGACAAAGGAAAGAAGGCATAATCCCATGTCCAACATCAAATTTACCGGCATCATGCCCGCACTGGTCACCCCCCTGAACGCCGATGAAACCATCAACCGCGATGTCGCCGAGCGCCTGATGAAAGATCAGATGGCCAACGGCATGGACGGCTTCTATGTCTGCGGCGGCACCGGCGAAGGCCCCATCGTTGCACCTTCCGCCCGCAAGGAAATGGCTGAAATCACCCGCGACGTCACCAAGGGCAAGGGCAAGTGCATCGTTCACGTCGGCGCCGTCGATCTGAAGACCGCCGTCGATCTGGCCAAGCACTCCGCAGAGATCGGCGCAGACGCCATCTCCTCCGTTCCCCCCTTCTTCTTCCACTACAACGAGAAAGAGATCGAGCAGTATTATCACGCACTGGCCGATGCCTGCGGTCTGCCCGTTCTGATGTACGCCTCCCCTCTCGCCGGCGTCAACATCACCGTTGAGATGATCGACCGCTTCATGAAGACCGTTCCCAACCTGATCGGTCTGAAGTGGACCAGCGCCGACTATTACACCATGCACCGCATCAAGGAACTGAACGGCGGCGACATCAACGTCATCAACGGTCCCGACGAGATGCTCTCCTGCGGTCTGGTCATGGGCGCCGACGGCGGTATCGGCGGCACCTACGCCACCATGCCCAAGAAGCTGCGCGCCATCTATGACTACTTCAAGGCCGGCGACATCCCCGCCATGCAGAAGGTCCAGTTCGAGGCCAACCGCCTCATCGAGGTCATCATCCGCTACGGCGTCGTGCCCTCTGTCCGCCAGATCCTGAAGTGGAACGGTTTCGATTGCGGCCACAGCGTCTATCCCGCTCCCCGCATGACCGAAGAAAACGCCAAGCTCCTCCGCGCCGATCTGGATGCGCTGGGCTATGAAGAAAACTACCTCTAATCCCTGATTGATAAGGAGAAGTAATACTATGAAGCGTGGATTTGTACCGGCACTCGCCACTCCTCTGGATGAAAACGGAAAACTCTGTGAAGCCAGCTATCGCAAGCAGATCGAAGATATGATTTCTCAGGGCGCCACCGGTCTCCTCTCCATGGGTTCCATGGGTCAGCAGGCCCGTCTGTGCTCCGACATCTGCCCCGAAGTCGCCCGCGTTGCCATCGATCAGGCCGCAGGCCGCGTGCCGGTGTTCGTCGGCGCCATGGACTGCTCCATCGCCCGTGCCAAGCAGCGTATGGCTGCCATGGAAGACCTGGATGTCTATGCCTTTGTCTTCACCACCCCCTACTACGGCGCCGCCAGCCGCGACGAGGCCATGAACTACTTCAAGGCTTTGGCCAAGTCCACCAAGCATAACATCATGCTGTACGACCTCGCCGTGGTCACCCAGTCCAAGATCACCTATGATATGGTCCTCGAGCTGCTGGAGTGCTGCCCCAACCTGGTCGGCATCAAGTCCGCCGATCTGGCCATGTTCCGCAAGCTGGTCCTGAACAAGAACATCCGCGAGGACTTCATCCTCGTCTATTCCGGTCTTGACACCTTCGATATCGCCTACAAGTGGGGCATCCCCAACTGCCTGGACGGCATGCTGCCCGTGACCCCCAAGAACACCGGCGACATGTTCCGCGCCATGGACGCAGGCGACTATGACACCGCCGCCAAGTGCCTGACCAACATCCTCGACCTGCGCGACTGGATGTTCGCCCACGATCTGTGGCCCACCTACAGTGCCGCTATGAACATGCTGGGTTACGACGGCAACCACTGCCCCGACATCTCCAACGAGATTAAGGAAGGCTATGAAGAGCTGGTCCGCGCCGAGATGAAGCGCATCGGCGAGCTCTGATCCGGAGGCAATCCATGATTTTTGATACCATTGAAAACGCCAAGTGCTACGCGGGCCTCAACGCCCGCGTAGACGCCGCGCTGGCCTACGCCAAGGACATCACCCCCGAGAACTTCCCCACCTCTCAGGTCATTCTGGACGGCGACAATCTCTTTGTCAACGCCGCCAATTATGCCACCCACGATGAGACCGACGCCATGTTCGAAGCCCATCGCAAGTACATCGACGTCATGGTCATGATCGAAGGTGAGGAGCTCATCTATGTGAAGCCCACCGCCCGCCTGACCGAGATCACCTCTCCCTATACGGAAGAAAATGAGGCCGTTCTCGCCAAGCTGGACGACGACGCCACCCCCGTTCACATGACCCCCGGCTGCGTCTGCGTGCTCATGCCTCAGGACGCCCATGCCCCGGGCTGCGCCGTCACCGAATCCATGAAGATCAAAAAGCTGATCTGCAAAGTGAAGATCTGATCTATGACAACGATTCAAGCCCGTAACAAACGGCTCACCCTCATCTCGGACCTGCTGTTTGTTGCCGGCAGCGGACTGATCTCCAACGCGTACATCCAGAGCTATCTGCTGGCTCGCGGAATGGCCACTCAGGCGGTAACGCTGGTGGGCACCATTCAGGGAGCCGTGGCTTTGTGCGCCTATATCCTGTTCACTTTCTATACCCCCAAGGGCAGCTATAAGCCGATCTATATCGGCACCTCGCTGGGTCTATCCCTGCTGCCCTTGGGGCTTTTAGTCAGTGTGGGGCTGAAGAATCCCGCTGCCTATGTCCTGACCATCGTCGCCGCCTCGATCTTCAGCCTGATGAACGCCTTCCGTTCATCCTCCGAGTTCTCGCTGGTGCCCTATCTGTTCCCGCGGGAAAACTATGCGGACATCCTGGGCAAGTGCGGCATCATCGGCTGTCTGCTGACCGCCGTGGTCAGCGGCGTCGGCTCCCGTCTGTTCGCGGGAGACAGCGGACTCACCGGCTACCTGATGTTCTTCGCCATCGCCTTCGGCATGAAGATCGCCTGCGGCGTAGTCCTCACGGGTCTTCAGCTGCAGACGCCCGATGACGGCGACAGTGTTGCCCCCGCCAAAAAGCCGACCCCCGCGGACATCCTTCGCCGTTTCGGCGACAGGGCGTTCCTCGCCAAGCTCTTCCCCCACCTGCTGCGCGGTTTCGGCGTTGCGGGCTTTTACTATTTCTCGCTGGTGGGACTGCACAACAATACCCTGGACAGTTCCCAGAGCGCGCTGCTCATTCTGGCCGGCATGCTCGCCCAGCTGATCGGCAGCTTTGCCTTCCTGAGACTGTCTCGGAAGGTAGATATCGGCAAGGTCACCGCTTTCGGCATCGTGGCGGTATGCGTTTGCTTCGTCGTCATGCCCCTCATCCGCGGGGTCATGCCCTTCATGCTGGTCTACTTTCTGGGCGCGGGCATCAACTACATCGTGGACAACGCCGTGCCCTACGGCGTCATTCGGTTCACCTCCGTCAATGACCTGCCCATCATCTCTGCGGCGCGCATGCTCTGCACCCAGTGTTTCTATCTGATCATCCTGCGCGGTTTCAGCGGGCTCGTTGAGAGCAATGCCATGCTCCTCATGTCCGTCTGCGCCGTGGTCTATCTGATTTCGGGATTGCTGTTCATGCGGCAGTTCCGCGGGAGGTAACAATAATGACCCCCTTCACGATGAATGAATCGGATCTGGCTGCCCTCGAATACCTGAAGGATTTCACGCCCGAACACATCTTCGACAGCCACATCCACATCCACACCAAGGCAAGCAATCCCCCCGCCCACCCCAACACCCTCTGCCGGGAAGCGGGGACCATCGAAGCCGTCCGCGCGGACATCAAGCTCCTCTTCCCCAATACGGAGAAGTTCGATGCCATGATGATCCCCATGCCCGACATGGCCATCGTCAACGACCGCAGCCTGCGGGACAAGCTGAACGGGCAGATCATCTCCGAGCTCGACAAGCATCCCGACTGCGTGGGTGAGGTCTTTGTCTGCTGGGACGACGATCGGGACACCATCGAGTCCATGCTGACCCATCCCGGCATCCGCGGTCTGAAATGCTACAGCCATGCGCCGCACTTCACCGACCGCGAAGCCTGCGCCATCCCCGATTTCCTGCCCGAAGCCATGTGGGAGGTCGCCAATGAGCGCAAGCTGGCCATCACCCTGCATATGATGCGCATCGACGCATTGGCGGATCGCGAGAACTTCGATTACATCGTCGAAAAGACCGCCAAATATCCCGACGCACAGCTGATCCTTGCCCACTGCGCCCGCGCCTTCGCGTCGCGGACCGTGGTGGACGCCATCGGCGCCCTGCCCGAGCGGGACAACATCTGGTACGATACCGCCGTCATCTGCGAGGTGCCCACCATCGCCGCCTGCCTCAAGAAGACCAAGGCGAAGCGCGTCCTCTGGGGCACCGACTACCCCATCGGACACATGCGCGGCCGTCCCATCTCCCTGAGCACGGGCTTCACCTGGCTCATCGGCGAGCCCGCGGAAGCCGTGGGCGGACCCCTCGGCAGGCCCTGCTACATCACGCTGGAGAACATGATCGCCATGAAGCAGGCCGCCACCCTGATGGACCTCGACGCCACACAGATCAGAGACGTGATGTGCAACAACGCCCGTCGTCTGTTCGGATTGGAGAACTGATATGATCCGCATCATCTCCCCCGCAGCCCCCGTCTGGACCAATCCCCTGCCGCAGCTGAAGAGCCGTCAGTGCCTCTTCCCCAGCCTCGTGCAGCTGCCGTCGGGACGGCTGGTCGCCAGCTATACCATCGGCGAGGCCATGGAAAGCGTGGACTGCCTGACCTACCTCTCCCACAGCGACGATCTTGGCAAGACCTGGAGCGCCCCCAAGGCGGTGTTCCCCGCCTTTGCGGCCATTCCCCGCAGCGAGACGCTGAAGCTGACCGTTGACGGCGACACCCTGCTGGCGCTGGGCTACGCCTTCGACCGTCCCGATCCCGCGCTGCCGCTGGGCAATCCCGAGACCGGCGGTCTGCTGGACGACTTCATCTTCTGCGCCGCCTCCGAAGACGGCGGCGAGACGTGGAGCGCGTACCGTGAGATCCCCTGCGCCTGGGGACATCACGCCGAGGCTTCCGCCCCCATCACCGTCCTGCAGGACGGCAGCTGGGCGACGCCCATCACCGGCTTTATGGACTGGGAAGGCAAGCCCCACGGCAAGAACTGCGGACGTCTCCTCCGCTCCTTCGACAAGGGCGTGACCTGGAACGACGACACCGTCTGCATGGCTTTCCCCAACGACCGCGTCACCTGCTTTGAGCAGCGCATCTGCCAGCTGACGGACGGCACCATCGTCGATGTCGGCTGGAATGAAGACCTCGACAGCGGCAACCTGATGGACAACCATCTCTGCCTCTCTTCGGACAACGGCAAGACCTTCACCGCACCCATCCCCTCGGGCATCCGCGGTCAGGCGACGGGCATCATCGCCCTGTCCGACAATCGCTTCATGACGCTGCACTGTCTGCGCAGGGACACCGACCGCCCCGGCATTCTGGCAGTCATCTTCCAGTGCAAGGACGGCGAGGTCACCGAGCTCGGTCGCGATTACATCTGGGAGCCCGATCTCCCCGTCATGCGCGACAATTCCATGGCAGCGGTCTTCGCCTTCCTGAAGTTCGGTCAGCCGAGCGCCGTAAAGCTGGCTGACGGCACCTATATGATGATCCACTGGGCCGTTGAGAACGGCAGCTATAAAGTATTTACCACGAGATTCGCATTGGAGGTATAAATCATGATTTCCTGCACCGAATTCATTCCTTCCTACAGTGAGCTTTTCACCTATCTCGAGAACAAGTTCGGTCACGACGAGGTCAAGCGCTTCTGGTCCTTCCTCTTCGAGCCCGACGGAAAGTCCATCCCGCTGATCAACTTCCTGAAGGAAGAGGGCATCCGCGGCTGCTACAGCTACTGGGCGGGCACCCTCAACGAGGAAGCGGCGGACTTCACCATGTATCTGAACGAAAAGCAGGGCTGGTATATGGAGACCATGCACCGCTGCCCCTCCAAGGGACGCCTCCTTCAGCTGAAAGAGGAGATCGGTCTGGAGCCCTATCCCTACTACTGCCACCATTGCGATTACTATCGCCTCGCCGCGGAAAAAGCGGGCTTCAAGTACATCTACAACTTCAACGGCATCGATCACGCCGCCTGCTCCATGATGATCTACGATCCCCGCATCTTTGACGGCCGCATCATCATCGACGAAGACACCATCATCATGGACCGCAAGGCCGCCGATAACGAGTACTTCCATCGCGACTTCCACTCCAGCATGAACAACGGCATGGAGTTCCTGGGCGAGAAGCACGGCGAAGCGGACCTGATCGCCTACCTGACCGATTACACCAAGCACGTCTACGTTCCCGTCTTCAAGGCCATCGAGGAGAAGGGTCTGGAAGCCATCCGCGACAAGATCGTGGACACCTACGAGAAGGAAAAGGCCTCCGAGGTGCTGCAGACCGTGCTGACCGACAAGTCCCTCACCGTCGAGATCTCCGCCTGCCCCGCCGTCAAGCATCTCCGTGAGACGGGTCGCGAAGTCTCCAAGTGGTACGTCTACTCCACCACCATCGTCATGAAGACGCTGGCCGAGCACGCGGGTGCCACCTTCACCATGGAATCCTACGACGAGGCTACCGGCGCCGCCAAGTATCGCTTCGACATCGCCTGATCGAAATAATGCACGTTTGTTTTTTGCGGCACGGTGAGACCGACTGGAACGTCAAGCACCTGTATCAGGGCGGTACCGATATCCCATTGAACGAGAACGGCGTCTCCCTCGCCGTGGAAACGGGGCATCGCATGGCGCAGACCCGGTTTGACCTGCTCATCACCAGCAGCCTCGACCGCGCAAAGGAGACGGGCGTTCTCATCATGCGCGAAAACACCGTTTCCCATTTGGAGAACGATGCCGCGCGCTGGCCCTCGGGCACGGCGGAAGAGCGGAACGGCGTTCGCTTCTTCTCGGACCCGCGGCTGAAGGAGATCGGTTTCGGCAAATGGGAAGGTCTCTGCTTCAAGGGCGAGGGCTATAACCTGCCGCCTCATCGCTTTGTGGCCTTCTGGGACAGCATGGAAGACATCGATCCGCCCGAAGGCGCCGAACTGAAGTGCGCGTTCTACGCCAGAGTACGGTCGTTCTTCGACGAGCTGGCCGCACGATACGGCGAAACGGATCTCAATATCCTCATCGTCGCCCACGGCGGCGTGGCGCGTGCCGTCAAATATCTGTTCAGCGGCGACGAAGCTTTTGCGAAGACCGCCACCGCCAACTGCGGCGCCCTGCCGCTGAAATACACCGCCGAAAGCGGCTGGCGCATCGAGAACCCGACCACATAAAAAACAGCCTGCCTCCCGATTTGG
>JAKSPZ010000050.1 GCA_024404395.1 Clostridia bacterium
GGGATTGGTCACGCCCAGCAGCTTCAGAATGCGCTGCGCCTGATCGTCGGAAACGATGCGGCGACCGGATTCGATGTCCTTGATCACATTCTCCGCCATGCCGCACTTCTTGCCGAGGGCCTTCTCGGTCATCTTGGCTTTCAGTCTGGCTGTACGGATCGTATCTCCCAATCGGGTCATAGATGATTACCTCCGGGTCACATCAATACACATGGAACAGTGCGATGATGCCGCCAATGGCGATGAGGCTGTAGATGATGGCGACGACGTCGACATTCAGGCCGATGATGCTCATGACCAGAGAAGCGACGGGCTTGCTGGAAGCATTCATGCGGCATGCGCGACGGAAGGCACCGATGCCCTTGACTGCGAAGATGATGCTGAGGATCTCAACGCCCAGGAGAGCGAAGAGCAGGATGAGCAGCAGGACGGTACCGAAACCGGGACGGAAGTAGTAACGGCTGACGGCGTAACCAAGCAGGCCACCGAAGATGCTCGAGGTCAGGATTATGGAAACGATGGGCGCGACCATGCCAATGATGGAGACGCCGCGGCCTTCACGGGACATGTCAATGCCGGCGACATAGCTGTCCTGAGCGCTGCCGATGGTCTGGGCAGGGTAGAGGTTCTCTTCGACGCTGCACTTCTCGCACAGTTCGCCGCTGCCGGGGATGAAGGTTCCGCACTTTCTGCAGTACATGGGTCATACCTCCGTTTGTTATGTATTGTCTGCGTCGAGGCCCGGTGCACGATCGAACAGCCGGACCACCGCGTTGAACAACGTTTCATTGACCGCACTGTAGCCGGTCATCCTGGTTCTCAGCCCAGCTGAACGGATCGTGTCTCTCAATCGGGTCTCAGATGATTACTTCCGGATTACATCAATACACACTGAACAGTGCGATGATGCCACCAATGGCAACGAGGCTGTAGATGATAGCGACGACGTCGACATTCAGGCCGATGATGCTCATGACCAGAGAAGCAACGGGCTTGCTGGAAGCATTCATGCGGCATGCGCGACGGAAGGCGCCGATGCCCTTGACTGCGAAGATGATGCTGAGGATCTCAACGCCCAGGAGAGCGAAGAGCAGGATGAGCAGCAGGACGGTACCGAAACCGGGACGGAAGTAGTAACGGCTGACGGCGTAACCAAGCAGGCCACCGAAGATGCTCGAGGTCAGGATTATGGAAACGATGGGCGCGACCATGCCAATGATGGAGACGCCGCGGCCTTCACGGGACATGTCAATGCCGGCGACATAGCTGTCCTGAGCGCTGCCGATGGTCTGGGCAGGGTAGAGGTTCTCTTCGACGCTGCACTTCTCGCACAGTTCGCCGCTGCCGGGGATGAAGGTTCCGCACTTTCTGCAGTACATGGGTCATACCTCCGTTTGTTATGTATTGTCTGCGTCGAGGCCCGGTGCACGATCGAACAGCCGGACCACCGCGTTGAACAACGTTTCATTGACCGCACTGTAGCCGGTCATCCTGGTTCTCAGCCCAGCTGAACGGATCGTGTCTCTCAATCGGGTCTCAGATGATTACTTCCGGATTACATCAATACACACTGAACAGTGCGATGATGCCACCAATGGCAACGAGGCTGTAGATGATAGCGACGACGTCGACATTCAGGCCGATGATGCTCATGACCAGAGAAGCAACGGGCTTCTTGGATGCATCCATACGGCATGCGCGACGGAAGGCGCCGATGCCCTTGGCCGCGAAGATGATGCTGAGAATCTCGACACCCAGGAAGCCGAAGAGCAGGATGAGCAGCAGGACGGTACCAAAACCGGGGCGGAAGTAGTAGTAATGGCCAGCAGCATAAGCAATCAGGGCGCCAAAGATGATCAGGGTCATGATCAGGGAAACGATGGGCGCGACCAGACCGATGAGGGCAACGCCGCGGCCTGCACGGGACATATCGATGCTGTGCGCATATCTGTCCTGGATGGTGTCAGTGGTCTGGGCGGGGTAGAGGTTCTCTTCGACGCTGCACTTCTCGCACAGTTCGCCGGTGCCGGGGATGAAGGTTCCGCACTTTCTGCAATACATGGTTCATTCCTCCATTGTTATGTATTGTCCGCGTCGAGGCCCAGTGCACAATCGAACAACCGAACCGCGGCGTTAAACAACGTTTCATTGACCGCACTGTAGCGATCATTGTCGACCGTCTCGTAAAAGGCGATCTCGTCCTCGAGGGTCCAAGCGTCCCCTCGGGCCTGTTTCATAGCTTTCAGGTCTGCTCTGACCTGCTTTTGATACCGAACGGCGTCCACGGAGTGCCAGATCGTATCGTGACCACCGTTCTCGCCGGATTCCAGATACCAGATGACGGTGTCGTCACGGACGCGATTTCTATGGAAATAGAGGGACACGGGCGTGATCGCCTCCACCACGGCATCTTTCGCGCCCTGAGCGATGAGCACAGGCACAGCGGATCCGTTGATGGCGTCCACGGCGGTGTACTTCGTATACTTGCCAAGGCGCTTCGCCTGGGTCGCATCGATGGTCGCCATGGTGGTTCCCGTCAGCAATCCGGGCGGGATGCCGAGGAAAGCAAGGGGCAGGCTGTAGGTCTTGCCCTTCTGATTGATCATGGAGCTCGCGTTGTTCATGGGTGCGATGGCCACGCTGCCCCGCACCTCGGGATGACGCGCCAGCACCGCCGTTGCCGCGTAGGCGCCGCAGGAATGTCCCATCACGAAGATCGGCGTATCCCTGAAGCACGGCTGCTGAGCGATGAAGTCCAGGGCGTGGTCCATGTCCACGAAAGCTTCCGCCAGTCCGACGGTGGAATCGCCTTCCGAGGAATAGGTGCCCTTGGTGTCAAAGGCAAACACGCTGTAGCCGTGGTTCACCATGAATTCGAACACCGCGAGATAATCGTCCGCGCCTGCGTGGAGTCCGTGGGCAAATACCACCAGTCCCTTGGCGTTCTCCGCAGGATAGTAGTAGCCCGCCAGCTTCACATTGTCGGACCAGAACGGGACTTCCGTCCGCATGAGCCGATTTTCCACCCGCTCATAGCAGCGCAATCCCGGTGTAACGCGGTAATCCGGGCGCTCATAGCGCTTGAAGAGGCTGTCATAGGCCAGCACACTGCCCGCCGCCGACACGAAGCCGAAGGCTGTCAGTGCCACAGCCGCTGCGATCGCCTTGCCGCTGTGCTTGTGCTTCTTGCCTTGCTCCGGCTGCATTTCCTCAAGCTCGCCATCATCGGATGCATGCAGATAATCGTCTGCCACCGTTAGCCCTCCTCTCAGGAAAACCGTTGGTCGAGAAAAGCCATCACCGTCTGATCATATTTCTCCGCCGCGTTGATGCGCAGGCAGGAGTGGCGTCCCTTATCGAACCAGACCAACTGCTTGTCCGCATTGCAGGCAGCGACCAGCTGGACCGTTTTTTCGGGGACGGAATAGGTATCTTCCCGACTGTTCAGGAAGAGGATGGGCTTCTTCATTTTGCCCATCACACTGATGGGACCGTGCTTGATGGCACTGCGTCCCGAATGGAGCCGCACCAGGAACATGACCACCTGATAGCAGGGCACCACAGGCTGATGCCGCTCGATGATGTGGTTCTTCATGGACTCGCCGAAGTGGGTATACATGCCATCCGCCACCATGCCCGCCATATAATCGGGGCAATCGTCGGCAGTCAGGGCGTAGAGTGCCGTCGCCGAGCCGATGCAGATGCCGTGGCAAACGACCTTCTTCATACCGCATTCGTCATGGAGCAGCTTGCCCCAGGCGAGGATGTCGCGATACTCACGCAGTCCCAGGGAGTTGAACACGCCGTCGGATCTGCCGTGGGAACGGTTATCGATCACCAGCACGTTGAAGCCCGCGCGACGATAGGGTTCCGCGAAGTAGCAGGAATAGCGCAGGCCTTCCGTGCGACCAGCGATGATGATCACCGCTCTGTCGCAGCCGAAATCGTAGTATTCGCCATAGAGGTGAAAGCCCTCATTGACGATATCCACTTCACGCATGGCGTGCTTGTTTTTCTGTGCCCATTCCTCGGCTTCCGCGTACATGCGCACCTGCTCGTCATCGTCGGGCAGGCTGCACTCGCGGGTCCACTTTTTCTTGGACGTACGCACAAATACGATGGTATATACGATGATCGGCACCACCAGCGAAGGCATCAGGAGTCCGCCCGCGACGAGCACGATCAGCAGGATAAGCCACCAGCTCATACAAACGCCTCCTTAAAGAATGCCCGCGATCAGCGTATGCAGCGGCTGTCCACCGTTGACATACATGACCTCGAGATCGGGATAGGCTTCTTCCACCGCCTCACGCAGGGATTCGCCCATCTCCTCCGAGACTTCGGTGCCGCCGAAGAGCGTGATCTGAGCCTTGTCATCCATGTCTTCCACCTGCGCCAGCGCGCTCACTGGAGCCTGCAGCGCCTCGGGCTCACAAGACGATGCCTCGTTGTTGATGAGAGCCAGATGATCGCCCGCCTTGCAGGCGCGTCCGTTGATCATGCAATCGCGAACGATGGGCGCCACGGAGATCGTCGTCACGTTCTCGGCCGCTTCCTTCAGCATCTCCACGCGCTCCTCGGGCGTCGCACCGTCACAGCAGTCCATGGACAGGGTGAAGTAGCCCTGAACGGAATTGCAGGTGGGGATGACGCTGACCGTCTCGCCGCCTTCGGACAATCCCGCCGCCTGTTCCGCCGCGCGGATCAGGTTCTTGTTGTTGGGCAGGACCGCGATGCGATCGGCATTGGCGTTTTCGAAGGCGTTCACGAAATCCTGACAGGAAACGTTCATCTTCTCATCCGCGTCCAGCACGATGCAATGATAGAAGCTTCTGTACAGCTCCGTCACGCCGGGGGCGTTGGAGACCGCCACCACGGCCAGCGGCACACGTTCCTTCCTGACCTTGGTGGCAGGATAGATGGAATTGTGCTGGAGCTGCATGTTTTCCAGTTTGAAATCCACAAACTCGCCGTACTTCTGCGCCAATACGATGACGCCCGCAGGCTTCTTGGTGTGGATATGGACCTTCACGCGGGAACCGTCCTTGACGGCGACGATGGAATCGCCGTGCTCATCCAGTGCCTTGGTGAAAGCATTGTAGTCGAAGTTTTCGACGGGACGACGGGCATTCATCAGCTGCAGCAGGAACTCCATGCAATAGCCGTAGTCCAGACTGCTGTCCTGATCGAACGCGGAGGTATCCACGTCGCTCGCCGCATGGGTATTGGCAAGACCGCTGTTGTCGGCGACCTCTTCGCCGCGAAGCGCTTTCACCATGCCTTCGACGATGCAGACATAACCCATACCGCCGCTGTCGATGACGCCCGCCTCTTTCAGGATGGGCAGCATATCGGGGGTGCGCTTCACAGATGCCTTGATCTCCTCAAGGAACATCTCGAACAGCTCGGTAACGGTCGTCCTACGGTCGATGCGGTCGCGGATGTTCTCGATGCCCTCCCGCGCAACGGTGAGCAGCGTGCCTTCCACGGGATTGGACAGCGCCGCATAAGCCGTGCGATAGCTGACCGTCAGCGCATCCACAAGGTCGGAAACACCGACCTCGTCCTCGCCTCTCAGGCAGTCCGCAAAGCCCTTGAAGAGCTGGGACAGTATGACGCCCGAGTTGCCGCGCGCGTTGAACAGCATCTGTCGACTGAGGGAGGCGAGGTAATCGCCCAGATCCTTATCCGACTTCGACTTCTCAATACCGTTGCGGAGGGTGTGGTACATGTTGATACCCGTATCTCCGTCGGGAACCGGGAAGACGTTAAGATCGTTGATGTAGCGCACGGAATTGCCGAGGTTGACAAGTCCGTTGCGCACCATCTTTTCATACATCGTTCCCGTCAGTGTTTTTCTCATTACTTTGTTTCCTTACCGATGCGGTCGATCTCCTTGGGCATGGTCTTGCTCATCACCAGGGAGAGGAATACGGCCAGTGCGATGATAAAGGGCATCAGATAGACCTTGCTGCCGTCGCCGATGCGCTTCAGGTTGACCCACACCAGACCGGTGGAAATGGCGGTAGCAACGCCGGACGCCAGACCCTGAATGGCAAAATACATGGCAGGATGGGAAATACCCGTCTGTTCCTTTTCAATGGCAGCAAGGGTCGCGGGGATGGTGTAGTTGATGGAGAAGAAGCAGCCGATACCGAAGGAGGAGACGACGGACGCAATAGCCACGATCACCATCTTCAAGGCGCCTTCACCGAAGACGCCCGTGCCGGAGATCGCCATCATCAGCATGGCGATGATGAACACGATGAGGGAATAGGCATAGCCGGTGCGAATACCGCGGCGCTTGACGATGCGGTTATACAACAGCAGGGTGAAAGGTACGGGAGCGAAGGTCAGTGCCATCAGCATGGTGATCTGGAGACCGCTCAGCTTGAGCACGCCGGAATAGTACACGTTCTGACCGGCGAGGTACATCTGCAGACCGAACTCCAGCAGACAGTAGACCAGCATCCACAGCACGAAAGGCTTGTTCTTCAGGGTGTACTTGATGGAAGGAATGATCGCAACGGTCTCTTCCTCTTCCAGCGTCTCACCCTTTGCCTGTGCCTCGGTGCGACGCTTTTCAACGTCGGCGGGCAGGGTGGAGTCTTCCTTGATCATGAACATGGGGATCATCATGGTCAGCGCCAGGGGCAGGAAGATCCAGGCGATGGTGCGAATGTTGGCAGCACCGATCAGGGCGGGGATCAGCGCGTAGCCCAGAACG
>JAKSPZ010000051.1 GCA_024404395.1 Clostridia bacterium
ACGGTGTGATCCTTGTAGATCCTGCCGTTGGGGGTCCTTGAATAGATGGGGGTGTAATTGGCGGTCAGGGCGTCCAGCGCGACGGACTGCCATTCGTCGGTGATTTCGATGCTCTCGATCGCGTCCGAAGTGAAGTTCGCCACAACGTATCTCACGCTGCGGTCGTTGAGCACCGTCACGGTCTCTTCAAGCCACTGGTCCGGGTTGCAGTTGAGGCGGCAAAAGTACCGCATGTCGGGGGAGACGCCGCAGGCCATGTAGTAGCCCATGTCCAGCGAGCCGAAGTTCATGAGCGTGTTGTCCGCATCGGCGTTGACGATCCCGGCGATGTCGTGATAGGAACTGTCCTCATAGCGGGAGCCGATGAAGGGCACGGGCTTGCCGAGGACGATGACGGCGGCGAGGGCGAGGACAGCCACGGCAATGCCGCCGAAACGGGCAAAGGGCAGCCGACTGAGCAGACGATCCGCCAAGGGCAGGCAGAACACAGCGAAGGGGACAAAGCCCATGGCATAATAGGTGTAGCCCACGCCGTTGAAGTGCATGCAGGCGGTAGCGATGACGGCGGCGATGAATACAAAGGCTTTCATCCGCTTGCCGACCCGCTTCTCAAGGAAGAACAGGTTGAGGACGGAGAGCGCCAGCACCGCGGTGAAGACGAAGTTCCTGCGGAGGATCAGGCAGCGCACCGTGCCCGCCGCGATCCTGAACCAGAAGGGACGGCCGAGGTTGACCGTGCCGTACTGGGTGGCGTTGTCCAGAAGATAAATGCTGAGAAACTCGCTCAGGAATCCGCATGCGGCTGCCCAGAGCAGGCAGGCGCCGACGACCGCCGCCATGCCCAGCAGGTAGACCAGACACATCTTCACGGCGCGGAGCAGCCCGCGATCCTCAATGACCGCCTCGATGGCGAGGAAGGCCATGAAGGCGAAGGGCAGACCCAGCAGGCTGTATTTCCACATGGCGATGACGCCCGCGCCCATGCCGTTGACCAGCAGGGTGCGATAGGTCACCGTCCTGCCCTCATAACCGTGGGCGACAATGGCGTCCATGGTCAGGGCGAGGAAGGGGAGCAGCATCTCCTCCGCAGAGTCGCCGCAGCTGAACATGGGCGACAGGCAGATCACCGCAGCGACGGCGGTCATCCAGAAGGCGGAGAGTTGCGGACGGAACCGTCGGGCGGTCCTCAGCATGATGAGCAGCGTCGCGGTGAGGGCGACGAGCTCAAACCAGAAGATGCCGTGGTAGTTCCCCGGGGAGATGAGCAGCGCTGCGCTGTGGACCAGAAACGCGAGGGGACCCTTCTGATCGATCAGATCGCGATAGGGCATCTTGCCGTCAAGGATGCCCTGTCCAACGGTGAAGAAGATGTTCACGTCGTCCCAGGGATTGACGGGATAGAGGTAGCTGTTCAGGCTGAGCAGCATCAGGATGACAAAAGCGGAGATCAGGCAGACAGCGATGTCCTTCCGCTTCAGGAGGGCGCTCTTTTCAACCATATGTCAAACTCATTTCAGGACCACGCTGCCCTTGCCCAGCAGGGCTTCGAGGGCGGTGTGGCGATAATTGATGTCCACCCAGTACTCCCGCGGCGCCTTGTAGGTGACGCCCTCTTCCGTCATGTACAGGAAGACGGGGATGTTGCCGGGGGTATCCTGCAGCAGGGTCAGGGCGGGTTCGCGGCGGGCGGCGTCCACCTTCAGATAGAGCTTGCGTTCGGAGGCGGTGACCTGCGTGTTGACGGTCATGGGGACGACCTTGTCCAGCAGGAGCTTCGGATCCTCTTCCTCGCGGATGCTCAGCCGTCCTGTCATGAGGACGGGGGTATCGGGAACGATGGCATTGCCCACGCGCTCGTAGACCTTGGGGAAGACCAGCACCTCGGTGACGCCGTAGATGTCCTCCAGCTGCACGAAGGCCATCATGCTGCCGTTCTTGGTGGCTTTCATCTTCTTGTCGGCGACGAGTCCGCCCAAAGTGATCTCTCTGCCGTCGGCGGCCATGGCCTGCTCGGGGGGCAGTTCCTTCAGTTCGGACAGCACCTGCGCGTTCCACTCAAGGTTGTTCAGCACGGCGGCGTACTCGTCCAGCGGATGACCCGAGATGTAGACGCCCGTGGTCTCCTTCTCCATGGCCAGCTTCTCGCGATAGGCGAATTCCTTCAGGGCGGGCATCGGCGGCGGCTCGACCTTCACTTCGGCGTCTGCGAAGCCGAACAAAGAGAGCTGACCTTCCACCGCGCCCTTGCGGCGTTTCATCTCGCCGTCCATGGCGTGTTCGTATACGCACAGCTTCTGGCTGCGGGCACCGGGCAGATCGTCCATGGCACCCGAGCGGATCAGGGCTTCCACGCCCTTCTTGTTCAGCAGGGAGCCCGCCATGCGGCCGATGAAGTCGTACAGGTCGGAGAAAGGACCGTTGGCTTCGCGCTCGGCGGTGATGGCCTGAACGGGGGCGTGACCGAGGCTCTTGATGGCGGCCAGACCGAAGCGGATGGCCTTCTTGCCGCCGTTGACCTCGACGGTGAAGTTCTCCTCCGAACGGTTCAGGTCCGGCGGCAGCACCGAGATGCCCCGCTTGCGGCAGTTCTGGATATAGTAGGCCACCTTGTCCGTATTGCTCATGAAAGAGTTCATCAGCGCGGCAAAGAACTCCTCGGGATAGTGGACCTTCAGGTAGGCGGTCTGCACAGCCACCACGGCATAGGCAGCGGCGTGGGATTTGTTGAAGGCGTAGCTGGCGAAGGCGGTCATCTCGTCGAAGATCTTTTCGGCGACCTCGGCGGAGACGCCGTTCCGCACGCAGCCGGGGACGACGATCTTGCCGTCCTCCTCCTGACCGTTGATGAAGATGGCCTTCTCGCGGGCCATGACGTCGTGCTTCTTCTTCGCCATGGCGCGGCGGACCAGGTCGCTTCGACCCATGGAATAGCCCGCAAGGTCGCGGACGATCTGCATGACCTGTTCCTGATAGACCATACAGCCGTAAGTGACGTCCAGAATGGGCTTCAGTTTGTCGGTGAGATACTTGACCGACGTGGGATCCTGCTTGCCCGCGATGTACCTCGGAATGGAGTCCATGGGACCGGGGCGGTACAGGGAGATGGCGGCGATGATGTCCTCAAAGTTGCCGGGACGCATCTGCATGAGGAAGCGGCGCATGCCCGAGGATTCCAGCTGGAACACGCCGTCGGTATCGCCGTCGCTGATGATGCGGTACACCTCGGGGTCGTCCAGCGGGATGTCGCCCGCGTCGCACACGTCGGCGCCGTTCTTCCGCGCCATTTCGATGCTGTCCATGATGACGTTCAGGGTGCGCAGACCCAGAAAGTCCATCTTCAGCAGACCCAGCGCCTCGACGGTGGTCATGGGGAACTGGGTGGTGATGACGTCGTCATTGGTCTGGAGGGGGCAGTACTCCACCACGGGGTCGGCGGTGATCAGCACGCCCGCCGCGTGGGTGGAGGCGTTTCTCGGCATGCCTTCCAGCTTCAGGGACATATCGATGAGTCGCTTGACGTCCTCATCGTTGTCATAGGCGCGCTTCAGTTCGGGATTGACGCTCAGGGCGCGCTCCAGGGTGATGTTCAGTTCAAAGGGCACCAGCTTGGCGATGGCGTCCACCTGCTGGTAGCTCATGCCCAGCACACGACCCACGTCGCGCAGGACCGCGCGGGCGGCCATGGTGCCGAAGGTGATGATCTGGGAAACGTGATCGGTGCCGTAGCGGCGGCGGACATAATCGATGACCTTGCCGCGGCGCTCGTAGTCGAAGTCACAGTCGATATCGGGCATGGACACGCGCTCGGGGTTGAGGAAGCGCTCGAAGACCAGACCGTACTTCAGCGGGTCGATCTCCGTGATGCCCAGAGCATAGGCGACGATGGAGCCCGCGCCGCTGCCGCGTCCGGGACCGACGCCAACGCCGTGGGTCTTGGCGTAATGGATGAAATCCCAGACGATCAGGAAGTAGTCGGTGTACCCCATGGTGATGATGGTACTGAGCTCGTATTCCATGCGCTGACGGGCCTCTTCGGAATCGCCGTAGCGTTTGAACAGACCTTCCTCCGTCAGCTTGCGCAGATAGCCCACGTTGGTCTCCCCTTCGGGCAGGGGGAAGGCGGGCAGATAGGTGTGGCTGAAATCGAAGTCCACATTGCAGCGCGCGGCGATCTCACCCGTCCGCGCAATGGCGTCGGGGAAGTTGGGGAACAGCGCCTGCATCTCTTCTTCGGATTTGACGTACAGCTGATCGGTGTGCATCCGCATGCGGTTCTCATCCGACAGCTGCTTGCCCGTCTGGATGCACATCAGCACTTCCTGAGCGGAAGCGTCCTCGCGGGTGAGGTAGTGGCAGTCGTTGGTGACCACCATCGGGATGTCCAGCGACCGCGCCAGACGCACCAGCCGCGGATTGACCTGCTTGTCCTCGGGGAGCCCGTGATCCTGCAGCTCGATGAAGAAATTGTCCCTGCCGAAGATCGCGAGATACTTCTCCGCCATCTTCCTTGCGTCCTCGTCCCGTCCGTCCAGAAGGAGCTTCGGGATGTCGCCGGAGAGGCAGGCGGACAGCGCGATCAGACCCTCGTGATACTTCTCGAGGGTCGCGTAGTCCACGCGGGGCTTGTAGTAGAAGCCGCGGACAAAGCCTTCGCTGACCAGATGGGACAGATTCCGATAGCCCTGCTGGTTTTCGCACAGGAGGATGAGGTGGCTGTACTCGCGCATCTGACCGGACTTGGCGTCCATATCGGAGCACACATAGACCTCACAGCCGATGACGGGATGGATGCCCGCCGCCTTGGCCTCCCGATAGAAATCCACAACGCCGTACATGACACCGTGATCGGTGATGGCGCAGGCGTCCATGCCCAGCGCCTTCAGCCGCTTCATCAGCGGTTTGATGGAACAGGCGCCGTCCAGCAGGCTGTATTCGGTATGCAGGTGGAGATGTGCAAACATGCTTGTATTATTCCTCGTCGCGATAGAAGCAGCATCCGCCGATGAACTCTCTCAGCAGGGAGTTGATGGGAACTTCGTCCTCCGCGTCGGCGGTGCGGATATAGTTGAGGGCCTTGACCAGTCGCCGCGCCATGGTGAAATGGGGGCTGTCGGGCTGCACGGCGGAGAGGATGGGGTAGGCATACTTCTTCATGATGGGCAGCTCGTAGGTCATGGAGGAGTTGAACATGGCGTCCGCCTCTTCCTGGAAGGGGAAGATGTATTTCTTTTCGCCGTTGCGCACGGAATCCCACATGGCCATGGTCTCTTCGGGCAGGGTGCCGCGGAATTTGTAATCGCGGACGATGCGGCGCAGGAGTCGGGCGTCGGTGGTGCGGATGCGGTTGTGGTCGTCCAGATTCAGCATGGTGAGCGCGGAGATGTAGACCTTGAACTTCATCTCGCGGGGCACGCCGGCGGTGAGGGCGTCGTTCAGACCGTGGATGCCCTCGATGACGATGGGATGACCCGGCTCCACACTGACGGGATGGGTCACTGCCATGCGCTCGCCCGTCTTGAAATCAAAGGTGGGCGCGTCCACCGTCTCGCCCTTCAGCAGGCGGTTCAGGTGCTCGCTGATGAGGGGCGTGTCCAGCGTGTCGATGCGCTCCAGGTCGATGGAACCGTCGGCCTCTCTGGGCAGGGTGTCGCGGTTGAGATAGTAGTCGTCCAGCGACATCTTCACCGGGCGCAGACCCAGCACGCGCAGGGCGATCATCATGCGGTTGGCAAAGGTGGTCTTGCCCGAGGAGGAGGGACCCGCGATCAGCAGCACGCGGGCGCCCGAGGCGTGGAAACGGTCCGCGATGGCCTGGATCTTCTTCTCCTGCAGGGCTTCCGAGGTGCGGATCAGCTCCCGATAGCCGCCGTTGTCGATGAGGGCGTTCAGGTCGGGGGCGTTGGTGCAGTTGAGGATGTTGTTCCAGTCCGCCATCTCGGCGTAGATATTGAAGAGCTTGGGATGATCGGTGAACTTGGCGGGACGGTCGGGATGCTCCCAGTCGGGACCCAGCAGCACCGCGCCGTCGCGATAGGCGACCACGGCGAACGCGCCCACACGACCCGTATCGGGCACCATCTTGCCGTAGTAATAGTCGCGGACGCCGTCGATCTCGTACAGCGTGAGATAGGGGACCTGTCGGTAGCTCAGCAGGCGCAGACGGTCCTCGTCGCCCGTTTCCGCGAAAGTGCGGCGGGCTTCTTCCGTGGTGACTTCATAGCGACGCAGGGGCAGATTCTTCTCTGTCAGCGCCTTCATTTCGTTTTCGACCGCCGCTGCCAGCTTTTCGGAGGCGGGGACGTTGATGAGTTTGATATATAAGCCTTCGCCGAAGGAATGCTCGAATCGGGCCTTGGCTTCGGGGGCGACCTTCTTCAGTGCGGTGAGGAACAGCAGCTGACGGGAGCGCTCCAAGATTCGACGACCTTCCTCGTCGGCGACGGTGAGCGTGCGGGCGAAGGCGTATTCCTCCGCGGGCTCCGTCAGGGAATGGGTACGACCGCGCACGGAGATGCCCACAGCCCCCGCCCCCTTGTCGGGCAGGTTTACCAGCAGGCTGTCCCAGTTCGCGCCCTCAGCGCATTGCATTTCAATTCCGTTGATCTTCAGAAACATATATAATCACCCAACAATATTATACCATCCTTTGAAACACGCTGCAACAACAAAAAGAAAAGGCGGACAATGCTATTTGCAGTAGCTTCCCTCGAGCGAAC
>JAKSPZ010000052.1 GCA_024404395.1 Clostridia bacterium
CAATCCCCACATCGTTCCCCTCTCCTCACCGCTGGATACCGGCGATATCGTGGAGGTCATGACTTCCACCGCCTCTCACGGACCTTCCCGCGACTGGCTGAACATCGTTCAGACCAGCGAAGCCAAGGCCAAGATCCGTGCATGGCTGAAGCGCGAGGAGCGCGATCAGAATATCGTCCACGGCAAGGACATGCTGGAGCACGAAGCCAAGCGCCTCGGCTACGTCCTGTCCACCCTGCTCAAGGGCGATTATGTGGACTCCGTCATCAAGCGCTGGTCCGTTCAGAATCTGGACGACGTCTACGCCATGATCGGATTCGGCGGACTGTCCGCCCAGCAGGTGGTCAACCGCCTTGCTGAAGAATACAAAAAGATCAGCAAACCCGAGACCAACGAGCTGGAAGAAAAGCTGACCGAGGACAAGCCGCACAAGCCCGTCCCCACCTCTTCTTCCAACGGCGTCATCGTCAAGGGTGAATCGGGCATGCTGGTGCGCTTCGCCAAGTGCTGCACCCCGCTGCCCGGCGACAAGATCATCGGCTATGTCACCCGCGGTCGCGGCGTCTCCGTCCACCGCGCCGACTGTCCCAGCATGAAGGATCCCACCATCGAGTCTTCCCGCCTCATTGAAGTGGAATGGGAAAACGCCGAGGGCAATACCTCTTACGAGGCCGAGATCCGCATCATCACCTACAACCGAACGGGTCTTCTGGCGGAACTGTCGGTGCTGTTCGCCTCCCGCGACATTCCCGTCAATTCCATCTCCGCCCACAAGGCGAAGGATGAGACCTTCATTTTCCACGTCGCCATCATCATCAAATCCACCCAGCAGCTGAACCGCGTTCTGACCGATATTCGAAACATCCCCGATGTCATCGAAGTCGACCGCGTGTCCGGCTGACAGGAGAAAAGCCTATGAGATGTGTTGTTCAGCGGGTCGCCCATGCCCGCGTTACCGTATCCGGCGAAGAGACCGGCGCCGTTCAGAGCGGCTACATGGTCCTGGTCGGCGTTGAAGACGGCGACACCGTCGAAGACGCCCGCTACTGCGCGGACAAGATCGTCGGACTGCGCATTTTCGAAGACGAAAACGACAAGATGAACCTGTCCATCAAGGACGTGGGCGGCAAGGTCCTGCTGGTCAGCCAGTTCACCCTGCTGGGCGATGCCCGTCACGGTCGCCGTCCCAGCTTCATCAAAGCCGCCCGTCCCGACACCGCGGAACCGCTGTGCGACGAGATGAAAGCCATGATCGAGGCCGCCGGTGTTCCCGTAGAGACCGGTCGCTTCCGCACCCATATGCACGTCGAGCTCCTGAACGACGGTCCTGTCACCATCCTGCTGGACAGCCATCGTCAATTCTGATCATCATGATGCTGAAACAAGAAAACATCACAAAAGTGCGCTGCGGCGCCTATGAAGAAAACGCGTATCTCGTATGTCCCGACGGACGGAGCGACGCGTTTATTGTCGATCCCGGCGACGATCTCAATGCCCTTCTGGCAGCCCTTGAGCAGTCGGGACGCACCCTTTCCGCCATCCTGCTGACCCACGGTCATTTCGATCACATGCTGGCCGCCGCCCCGCTGGCGGAGCGAACGGGCGCAGAGATCTTTCTGGCGGATGAGGATCGTGACATGATCCTCGATCGCAAGAAGTGCGCCTACCACGCCGAGTTCTGCGTGCTGCCCATGCCCGAGCCCTTCGATACCCTGCCCTACGGCGATACGCTGGATCTCTGCGGCGTAAAGCTTCGCATCATCCGCACGCCCGGACACTCCAAGGGTTCCGTTTGCATCTACGATCCCATCGGCGGCATCCTCTTCGCCGGCGATACCCTCTTCATGTGCGGCTACGGACGCACCGACCTCCACGGCGGCTCCACCAACGAGCTGGTGCGCTCCCTCAGGATGCTGTTCACCCTCCCCGGAGAGACCAAAGTCTGCTGCGGTCACGGATCCGACACCACCATCGGCGATGAAATGCGGAGGTACAACCTGTGAACGTCCGCATCGAAACAAAAGCGCCCGAGTTCCTCAATGACTTCGGCGATGTGGTCCGCCTCTTCTACGGAGACGCCCCCGTCCGCGAAAGCGGTGAAGCCGATCTGGTACTCGTTCATACCGTAGAAAACACCGACAACGTCCAGACCGACATCTGGTCCGACGGCGAACACACCGCATCTGCGGAGACCGTCATCGGCAACGTCCATCCGCTGGAGGTAAAACGCCTCCGCAAGCGCGGCGGCAAGCGGGCACTGTACCTGCTGCTGAAGGAACGGACGGGTCTGGTCCTGCCCTGGGGCGGTCTCACGGGTATCCGTCCCACCCGACTGTACTATGAAGGACTGGAAGAAGGTCTCTCCGAGGCCGAATCCATGTCCCGCCTCACCGATCTCTTTGATGTGGCGCCCGACCGCGCCGATCTGCTTCGGGAGATCGCCGACATGCAGCGCGGCATCCTCCATCCCGAGAAGGACGAGTTCGATCTCTACATCGGCATCCCCTTCTGCACCACCCGCTGCTCCTACTGCTCCTTCGCTTCCGGCGAGATCGGCAACGGCAAGCTGGTCACCCCTTATGTGACCGCCCTCATACGGGAGATCGAACTGACGGGCAAGATGATGTCCGAACGCGGGCTTCGCGTTCGCGCCGCATACATCGGCGGCGGCACCCCCACCGCCATCCCCTGTGACGATCTTCGTTCGATCATCGACGCCGCGCAGACCGCCTTCCCCAATGCCAAGGAGTGGACGGTGGAAGCGGGTCGCCCCGATACCATCACCGAAGAAAAGCTGAAGATGCTGCTGTCGCGGAACATCACCCGCATCAGTGTCAATCCTCAGACCTTCTGCGATGTGACACTGAAGCACATCGGCCGCGCGCACAACGGCGAGGACACCGTCCGCGCCTATGAACTGGCCCGCAGCCTCGGCTTTGACGACATCAACATGGATCTCATCGCCGCGCTGCCCGGCGAGGACACCGAGATCTTCAACCGCACACTGGACAAGGTCATTGAACTTTCCCCCGACTCCGTCACCGTGCACACCCTGGCCATCAAGCGCTCCAGCCGCCTGCACGAGCAGATGCACGTGCTGAAGACCGTCCCCGAGCAGGTCACCCGCGTGGGTGCGGACGAGATGATCAACACCGCCCGCCGCCGCCTGACCGAAGCGGGTTGGCATCCCTATTACCTCTACCGTCAGAAGTACATGGCGGGCAACCTTGAGAACGTGGGCTACGCCAAGCCCGGCAAGGCCTGCCTCTATAACATCGGCAACATGGAGGAGACCGCCAGCGTGCTCGCACTGGGTGCGGGTGCCATCACCAAGTGGCTCTTCGATCGCGAGAAGCATGCCGCCGCCAAGGGTGTGGATGTGGATGCCCTCCGCTTCGCCAACCTGCAGCTGCGCATTGAGCGCGCTCCCAACGTCCGCAACATCGAACAGTACATCGACCGTATCGACGAGATGGTCGCCCGCAAGCGCGCGGTCATCTTCCCGGAGGACTGACCATGAAACGACTGTTTGCCGTCCTGTGCGTCCTCTGCCTGCTGTTCACCCTCACAGGCTGTCAGCAGAAGGATCCCTACAAGGACGTTCCCAACCCCATCGCCACCATCACCATGCAGAACGGCTCGGTGATGCGCTTCGAGCTGTATCTGGCCGTGGCGCCCAACACCGTCGCCAACTTCACCAAGCTGGCCAACGACGGCTACTACGACGGGCTTGAGTTCTCCCGCGTGGTGCCCGGCGTGCTGATCCAATCCGGCGACCGCAACAACAACGGTACCGGCAACGCGGGCTACACCATCCACGGCGCAACCGCCGCCAACAACTTCGAGAACGACACCACCCACACTCGCGGCACCATCTCCACGGCCCGCCGCAGCGAATACAACTCCGCCTCCAGTCAGTTCTTCATCCTGCAGGGCAATTATCCCGAGTATGACGGACAGTATGCCGCCTTCGGCACCGCCATGGACGCGGAGACCCTGACTACCATCGATACCATTGCCTCTCAGCCCGTGGACGGCAAATACCTGCCGCTGACCCGTCAGGTGATCGCCACCATCCGCGTGAACACCCACGGCTACGAGCTGAAAGCCGAAGAAATTCCGATTCCCGAAAAGAAGGAGAAATAACCATGAAGAATCCCATCATCACCATCGAAATGGAAGACGGCGGCATCATGACCGCGGAACTGTATCCCGAGATCGCGCCCAACACCGTTGCCAACTTCGTCACCCTCGCCGCAAGCGGCTTCTATGACGGCATCATCTTCCATCGCGTCATCCCCGGCTTCATGATCCAGGGCGGCGACCCCCAGGGCACCGGCATGGGCGGCCCCGGCTACACCATCAAGGGTGAATTCGCCCGCAACGGCTTCAAGGAGAACAACCTGAAGCACACCCGCGGCGTTCTGTCCATGGCGCGCACCATGATGCCCAACAGCGCCGGCTCCCAGTTCTTCATCATGCATGACAATGCCCCCTATCTGAACGGCGAATACGCAGGCTTCGGCAAGATGCTCTCCGGCGAAGAGGTGCTGGACCGCATCGCACTGACCCCCACCGATCACCGCGACAAGCCCGTCACCGACTGCCGCATCAAGAAGATGACCGTCGAGACCTTCGGCGAGACCTACACCGTGGAGAAGTACGGCACCCGCTGAACATGAATGACATTCGCGAAAAGCTGATCGAAGTGGGCACACGGGAGCTTGCCGAGCACGGACCCGAGCATTTCTCGCTCCGCCGCGTTGCTGCGGCCAGCGGTGTTTCCTGCGCCGCGCCCTACAAACACTTCAAGGACAAGGACGACTTTTTCCTCGCCATCGCGGACACACTGGACAACCGCTGGCTGCGGTATCAGACCGACTGCCTGAACGGCGTGCCGACGGATCGATCCGCCCTCTGCCTGCGGGTGATCTGCAAGTCCTACCTGCGCTTCCTCAGGGATAATCCCGAATACTGCGCCCTCATGCTGCGCTGGGGCGAGCATAATCAGAAGTGGCACATGAGCCACCTGTTTGACAACTCCTCCAACGCCAAGCGGCACATCAGCATCTACGCGGAACAGCACGATATGCCCGCAGATACGGTCTACGCCCGCATCTATGCCCTGCGTGCACTGATTTACGGCACCGCAGTCCTCCATCTCTCCGGTGACATGACCATGACGGACACCGTTCTCGCTCATCTCGATCAGGCCATCGACAAGGAGATCCCGGACTGAGCTCCGTTCCCCCTTTACCCAATATCGCCTTTTGTGGTATACTGTCCACAGGAGGCGATTTTTCATGGCAATGGGCAGCAACCGCAAGCTGAAACTGCTGTATCTGGCAAAGATCTTCTTTGAAAAGACCGACGAAGAACATGCGCTCACCCTGGCTGAGATCACGGAACTGCTGCACGGCTATGACATCGAAGCCGACCGCAAGACCCTGTATCAGGACATTGAAGAGCTGCGCAACTTCGGTTACGACATCATCATGGACCAGCAGGGCAAACACGTGGTCTACCGCCTCGTCAGCCGCGATTTTGAGATCGCGGAACTGAAACTGCTGGTGGACTCCGTCCAGTCCTCCCGTTTCATCACGGAAAAGAAATCCCGCGAGCTCATCAAGAAGCTGGAGGGACTGGTCAGCGAGAATGAAGCCCAGCAGCTCCAGCGTCAGGTCATCATCGCCGACCGCAACAAGGCGATGAACGAGAGCATCCTCATCAACGTTGACAGGATCCACGACGCCATCGGCACCGACTGCAAGATCAGCTTCCATTACTTCCAGTGGGACGTGGATAAGAAGCAGAAGAAACGCCGCGACGGCAAGCTGTACGTGGTCAGCCCCTGGCATCTGGTGTGGGATGATGAAAACTATTATCTCATCGCCTATGATTCGGAGACCAACAAGATCAAGCACTACCGCGTGGACAAGATGCTGAACCTCTCCCTCGTCGATGAGCGGCGCGAAGGTTCGGAAGAAGTCCGTCGGCTCAATATCGCCGCCTACTCCCGCAGTGTTTTCGGCATGTTCGGCGGCGCCACCGAGAAGGTGACCCTGCTCTGCAACAACGACATGGCGGGCGTCATCATCGACCGTTTCGGTCAGAACGTATTCATGTACAAGGAAGACGAGGATCACTTCGTCGCAGGTGTGGAAGTTGTGCCCAGCGACCAGTTTATCGGCTGGGTGGTGGGTCTCGGCAGAGGCATCAAGGTCACAGCCCCAGAGCGGGTCGTAAACATGATGAACGACGCCATCGACCGACTGATCGCGCAATACAGATAAAAAAAGAACCGTTCTCACGAACGGTTCTTTTTTAAAAAATGATCTGGGCGATGTGCACAGCATCCGCTCCGCCCAGTTTCAGTCCTTCCAGGCAGTAATGGCAGTAACAGACCACTTTTGTATTGCCGAATCTGCTGCAGTAGTCCGCCATCAGCGCCGCCTGTTCCTCGGGCGTATGCGGCAGGAATTTGCCTTCGGCTCCCTCAAGATAATGCTTCGGTGCCAGCTTGGGATTTCTCGGCGGCTGCGATCGATACAGGGAAATACCGCAGAAATCCTCGCCCGATGCCTCGTCTACAATCGTCGCGCCCATGCGCCGCAGCAGCGTGCGGACTGCCTGCTGCTCATCGGTTCGGTCCAGCGCACGCCAGCAGTCCTGTACAATGACCTGCGCTTCGCTCATGCTCGGCAGTGGGAAGGCA
>JAKSPZ010000053.1 GCA_024404395.1 Clostridia bacterium
GGGATCTGCCAGAAATACTTCGCAAGGGCTGCAATGTAATCGTAGCCAAGATGACTGCCGACGATGGGTCCGCCTGCGGTGGAGACATAGATCAGCCGCGTAGCTTTTATAATACGCTCGGGATTGCCGTCAGCACCGTAGCGGAAAGTCAATCCTTCGACCATGATCCGCTCGATGTAGATCTTCAGCTGTGCCGGGAAGGAAAAATCCCAAAACGGCGCGGCAATGACGATCGTATCGGCTTCCGCAAAATCAGCGGCGGCGTCAAAAGTCGGATCGGTGTAGTCCCCCGCCTTGCAGGCAGCGGTACGCTCCTCGAGCATCCGCTCGGTCAACGGTTCCAATCCGAAATCGAGGGGTCGCACTTCCTTGACCTTGCCTTCCAGCTTTTCAAGCACCGCTTTAGCAAGCCTGTTGGTTCTGGAGTTCGCGCGGACACAAGTATTGATATAGAGTATCTTATTCATCGTTCAGACAACAGTACCGCCGCCTGCGCGGAGATACCGATCTCCTCTCCCTCAAATCCCATATGCTCGGTGGTCGTCGCCTTGACATTGACACAGGATGCGTTCAATGCCGCCTCCAGATTGGCCTTCATGGTCGGGATGAAAGCCGCCAGTTTCGGCTTCTGTGCCACGATGGTCACATCCGCATTCTCGACCTTCATGCCGTGCTTTTCGACGATTCCCATCACATGATCCAGCAGTTTCATGGAAGAAATGCCCTTGTAGGCAGGATCGCTGTCGGGGAAATGGCGACCGATATCGCCCTCGTCCAGCGCGCCGAGCAGCGCGTCCATCAACGCATGCACCGCCACATCTGCGTCCGAATGTCCGTCCAATCCTCTGGTGTGCGGAACATCCACACCGCAAAGGATGAGCTTTCTGCCTTCCTTCAGGCGATGCGCGTCATAACCGATACCAACTCTCATGGTGTTTCCTTTCAGCCGACGGAAATCCTCGGGCTTCGTCAGCTTGATATTCTTTTCGGCGCCTTCCGCCGTCACCAGTGTGACAGAACCAAAGCATGCCTCATAAGCAGATGCATCATCCGTAATGCTCAAGCCATGCTCGACCGCGTAATTGTGCGCTTTGACGATCTTCGAAAGGCGGAAGGTCTGAGGCGTCTGGACCGCGCGCAGACTGCTGCGTGCAGGGGTCGTCACCGTGCCGTCGGGCGCGATCTGCTTGATGGTATCGACCACATCCGTTGCAATGACGCCGCTGCCCGTTTCAATCGCCGCGTCCACCGTAGCTTTAAGGATCGCCTCGGTAACGAAGGGGCGGGCTGCATCGTGGATGGCGACGATCTCCGTATCTTCAGGCAGAGCATTCAATCCGTTTCGAACGGAATCCGCACGGGTCGCCCCGCCGATGACCGTTTTTACGGGACAGCTGCCTTCATAGGTCGCTTTGAGCAATGCATCGATCTCGCTTTGCTCGCTTTCCGCAACCACGACGATAATACTGCTGAGGATATTTCCTGCCGCGAGCGCTTCCAGACAGCGCACGAGCACAGTCTTTCCCTTCAGGTCATACAGGACCTTATTCCGATCCAGACCCGATCGGGCGCCTCTGCCCGCGGCTACCACTACCGCACCGATATTCATACGCGGGGGCGGTACATGTCCGCGGCATCCTGCTTCGCCGCATGTTCCGCTATGGACATGATCTCGTACTCGGAATATTTATCGCCGAAACGAATGCCCAGAATGTCGCCGACCTTCACTTCCGTGCCGGGCTTGCCTTCTTTGCCGTTGACGGTCACATGACCCGTCGAGCAGGCATCATTGGCGACACTGCGGCGCTTAATGATGCGGGAGATCTTGAGAAACTTATCCAGACGCATGCCCGTGATGGCTACATGTTCCACCGGCTTGCGGGCTTCAATGGCTTTTCTGCTCATGGTTTCCTCCGAAAATAAAAACAGGGTTGCTCCGTCACGAAGCAACCCCATTGCTTTAAATTAGAAACGTTCTTTCAGTTCCTTGCCGGCCTTGAAGACGGGAGCCTTCTTGGCAGCGATTTCGATGCTTTCCTTGGTGCGGGGGTTGCGGCCGGTGCGGGCAGCGCGCTCCTTGACCTCAAAGGTGCCAAAGCCCATCAGCTGGACCTTTTCGCCCTTAACGAGGGTCTCGGTGATAACGTCCAGAACGGCGTTAACGGCGTCAGCAGCCTGCTTCTTGGTCATTTCGGCGTTCTTCTCCGCGATGGCGGCGATCAGTTCAGTTTTGTTCATATTAGATTACTCCCTTTCAATGGAATGTGTTATGCTTACCTGGATATTATACCACGAATCGGCGGTATTGCATACACCCAAAATGTACTTTAAGACAATTTTACCAAACGCCACGCGGTCTCGGGCGCCGCTTCGTTACCCTCATCTTCAAGCTTTGCAAACCGCTCGATCAATCGGGCGACGGCACCGTTGAGGGCTACTTCACTGTCGATCTTGCAGGCTCTGGCCAGTGCTATGGCACAGAGGAGCAGATCGCCGACAGACTTTTCATCATCGGCACTTTCCGCGAGCGCTATGAGATCCTGCCGCGCCGCTTCAACAGACTCTTTGTAGGCAAGCGCTCTGGATGCTCGATTCAGTACCTTCGATGCGCGCATTTCCGCAGGCATGGACGCCGTGACATCGCGCAGGCTGTCGCTGACCTTGTTTTCACAGCGCTCCGCCATCTTATTCTTCATCCACAGACTATTCACATCATCCGTACTCACCACCTGATCGTTTCCGAAAACATGGCTGTGACGTCTAATCATCTTCTCGCAAATGGCAGTCGTCACATCGGAGATGTCAAACTCACCGTGTCTGCGTCCCAATTCGGCGTGGAAAGCGACCTGGAAAAGGAGGTCACCCAGTTCATCATAGAGATGATCCGGATCGTCGTCATCGATGGCACCGCCCGCTTCGTAAGCTTCTTCCAGCATGTACTGCCGCAGGCTCTGATGGGTCTGCTCGCGATCCCACGGGCATCCGTCGGGATCCAGCAGCCGCTTCATGATCTCGATGAGGTGAAGGAAGTCATACCGTTCCAGCTTGTCCAGTGCTTTGACGCCGGGCACATAGGCGCAGGTGCGATGGTCGTAATCCTTCAGTCGGTCCAGGTTATACAACGCCGTTGTGGCAATGCCGCCATTGGGCATGCGAACCGAAACCACCGTCTCCTCGGGATAAACTTCCATCAGCTTGAGTTTCACTTCAGATGCAAGCTCGCGTGAATCCATCTCGCGGATCAGTGCATCACAGGACGCGCGCAGCTGAAACTCGGGCCAGTCCGAAGCGGAGACTGTCACTGCCATACCATTGGCCTTTGCGATCAGCGCCGCTTCTGCGGGAACGCCGGGGATGAGATGTGCGCCTTTTAATTCGGCAACGCTCAGATCGCGCAGATCAAAGACGCCGTATACGATGTCTTCGTTCTCCGCGGCTTGTTTGATCGCTTCCGCTGCCGCACGGGCATGGGCATCAAAATCATCCTGCTGCTCATACAGTTCATCCAGAGAGGAAAACACGATCCCCTTTTCACGCAGCCAGTCGGCGCACTCGCAGCGCTCCGTATGCAGTATGACGCGTCTGCCGCTGCACAGCATCTCCGCACCTTCAAGCGTCAGGTGTCCCTTGCGATAGCCGCATCCGACAATGAAGATCTCACCCATTGAATTTCACCCTTTCACAGTATAACCAGTATAACACCACAATGGGATTTCGTGTGTTAAGATTTAAATGCTCTATTGACTTATCGAACCATAACGTGTATAATAATCACCGTTGACAAGATATGCACCATTAGCTCAGTTGGTAGAGCACCTGACTCTTAATCAGGGTGTCCAGGGTTCGAGCCCCTGATGGTGTACCAAAGCGTGACGCCGATTGGTACAAATCGGCGTCACTTTTGTATATCACAGTTTCCGATTTTTTCATGGAGGTGCACATATTTCATGACAACCAAGTATTTCCTTGCCATCGACATGGGCGCCAGCAGCGGTCGCCACATTCTCGGTCACATCGAGAACGGTCAGATCATCCTTGAGGAGATGTATCGCTTCCCCTACGGCGCAACCGAAAAGAACGGTCATATGTGCTGGGATACCGAGCATCTTTGGAATAGTATCGTCAATGGCATGAAGGCTTGTGCTGCCGCAGGCAAGATCCCCGTTTCCGTCAGCGTTGACACCTGGGGTGTTGACAACGTCCTCCTCGACAAGGATGGTAATGTGATCGGTGATACCATCGCCTATCGCGACAGCCGTACCGACGGTATGCCCGAGAAACTGGAAGAGACACTCCCCTTCTCTGAGCACTACGCCAAGGCCGGCATCGCCCGTCAGATCTACAACACCGTGTATCAGCTCATGGCTGTAAGCAAGGCTGATATGGATAAGACCGAGACCATCCTGATGATCCCCGATTATTTCCATTATCTGCTCTCCGGCGTCAAAGCCACCGAGTACACCCACGCCTCCACCTCCGGTCTGCTGAATGCCGAGACCCGCACCTGGGACAAGGACATTCTCGCAGCAGCGGGCATCCCCGAGCGCCTCTTCCTGAAACCCTCCAAGCCCGGCACGATCCTCGGCAACCTTCGTCCCGAAGTCGCTGAAGCCGTTGGTTTCGACTGCAAGGTCGTTCTGCCTGCTTCTCACGACACCGGTTCCGCCTACATGGCCGTTCCCGCACGCAACGAGAACAGCGCTTACCTGTCCAGCGGCACCTGGAGCCTGATCGGCGTTGAAAACGACAAGCCCATCACTTCTCAGGCTGCGATGGATGCAGGCTTCACCAATGAGGGCGGCTATAACGATACGTATCGTGTCCTCAAGAACATCATGGGTCTGTGGATGCTCCAGTGCATCCGCCACGAGCTGGATGACAAGTATTCTTTCGCAGAGATGGCTCAGATGGCTGCCAATGCACCCGAAGTCAGCTACCGCGTTGACGTCAGCGACAACCGCTACCTGGCACCGAAGTCCATGATCGCCGAACTGCAGAAGGATGTTCAGGAGCAGGGCGGTGAGCCTCTCTCCAACGAATGCCTGCTGCGCCTGGTCAACCTCAGCCTTGCCGACGGTTATGCACAGGCCGTCGATCAGATCGAGACCTTCACCGGCAAGCACTACGATACCATCAATATCGTCGGCGGCGGCAGCCAGAACGTCGTTCTGAATCAGATGACCGCCAACGCCTCGAAGCGTACCGTTATCGCAGGTCCTACCGAAGGCACCGCACTGGGCAACATCATGGCTCAGATGATCGCCGACGGCACCCTGAAGGATCTGGCCGAAGCCCGCAAGGTCGAAAGCGCCAGCTTCCCCCTGAATACTTATCTGCCTCAGTAAAACAATTCAGGCTCTCTGTTCATGCAGAGAGCCTGTTTTTTAGTCAAAAAGAACCCGTCAGTCACAGGACTGACGGGTTCTTTTATGTATCTTAGTAACGGCTGGGACGATTCGCTTCGAAGCAGGCGCGGCAGTAGACGGGACGGTCTCCGCGGGGCTGGAAGGGAACCTGAGTGGACTGGCCGCAACCATCGCAGATAACATCTGACTGCTGGCGATCGGTACGGGGTGCACCACCGTTAGCAGCGCGACGCTTTGCGCGGCAGGCGGGGCAACGGCCGGGCTCATTCTGGAAGCCCTTGTCAGCATAGAACTGCTGCTCGGAAGCGGTGAATACGAACTCAGCGTTGCACTCACGGCAGGTCAAAGTCTTGTCTTCGAACATTGGATATACCCTCCTAATATGTATGCCCTTCCGATGTGGTCTTTGTTGCCGAGTCCGATCATCGGTAGGGTTCCACCGGAGGGATACGGTTTACAAGCTCTTATCGGGGCTGGAAGTATTATAACACATGCACTGCAAAATGTACAGTACTTTTAGCATTTGCAAGCGAAAAAAATGTGACTTTAGTGCCTGAGTCACCGACGACCTCAGTACTTTATTCTCGATCGTTCATCAAAAAACAGAGGTCGAATTTCGACCTCTGTCTGTGCGTTATTCTTGGTTTTCTCTCCTGTGTCGGCGGTAAAACGCCTTCAATGCCGTCATGGCTTCGGTATAATGACTGCTCTTCATGGTCGGGAAAGCCTTCAGGATTCGGCGCTGAACACCGTTCATATCCCCGATCAGGTGAAGCATGCGCTCGTTCAATGCCATCATTCGCTTTGCTGCAGCTTTGAACTTTTCTGCCGCGCCTGTCTTCAGATCATTGAACTCTGCCAGCTTCTCGTCCTTCAGCTCGTTGAAACGCTGCGCCTTCTCGGTGAACAATGCGCCGCCTTCGGAGGCTTTCCGTTTGGCTGTCAATGTACTGTCGGAAATGACGTGTCCGATCTCGTCGGAGACTTGATGGATCTCGCCCGCGATCTCAGTCAGCATTGCCAGTTTCTCGCTCATCTGACTGATGGCCGCCAGCGTCGCCGCCATATCGATCGCACCCAGAATGAAGAACACCGCCAGCATGACGATCACCGCGACCTGAGGGATCATTTCTGCAATGGTGACCGTCAGTGGATACAGCGAATTGACGATGATCACGCAGGCAACGCCCCAGAGCACGGACATCCGCAGGCACACATAGCCGTGGATGTTCAGCGGCTTCTCGGAATAGTCCCACCACTTCGTGTGGAACAGCTTTTCGAGTGCCCAGCCCGTCAGGAATTCAATGCCACTCGCCAGCAACAGGCTTCCGAGGAAC
>JAKSPZ010000054.1 GCA_024404395.1 Clostridia bacterium
TATCGCAGCCGTCTTGAGAAGGCTGTGCACATCTGGCTGGAAGACGATGCGCTGAAGCCGCTGCTGGGCATGCACGTGGTTGTGGATGCGGGCAACGGCGCGGGCGGATTCTACGCCGATTTCCTCGAGCAGCTTGGCGCGGAGACCACGGGCAGCCTGAATCTTGAGCCCGATGGTAGCTTCCCCAACGGTGTGCTGAATCCCGAGGATCCCGAAAAGCTCAAGGCACTGTCCGAGGCGGTCGTCAAGAACGAAGCCGATCTCGGTGTTCTCTTTGACCCGGATTGCGACCGTGCCGCGATCGTTGACGCAAGCGGTCGTGCCATCTGCCGCAACAGCCTCATCGCGCTCATCTCTGCGATCCTGCTGGAGAAGACGCCCGGCGCGACCATCGTCACCGACAGCGTTACCAGCTCCGGTCTGGCGCGTTTCATTACGGAGTGGGGCGGAACGCACTATCGTTTCAAGCGCGGCCATCGCAATGTTATCGGCGAAGCAATTCGCCTGAACGCTGAATCCATCGATTGCCCCATTGCCATTGAGACCAGCGGTCACGCGGCTTTCCGAGACAATTATTTTGTGGATGACGGCGTATATCTCGTCACCCGACTCATCTGTGAAGCCTTTGATCGCAAGCGCGAAGGCAGAACGCTGGGCTCCCTGATCGATGAGCTTTGTGAGCCTCAGGAAAGCGTCGAACTGCGACTCGGTCTTTCTGGTGAAACGCCGAGAGAGACGGGACGTGTCATCATTGATACCGTGCTTGAAAACACCTTGAACGATCACAGTTGGACCCTCGCTCCCGATAACCGCGAGGGTGTGCGCATCACCTTCAATCTGGACGGCGGCATCAACAATGCATGGTTCCTGCTGCGTCAGTCGGTGCACGATCCTGTGCTCGCCTTGAACGCAGAGAGCGACATTGAAGGCGGCGTTCGCCGCATGATGCATGAGCTCTATGAGATCATCAAGGATAGTGAGAATGTGGATCTCACCGCGCTCAAAGCGCTCGCGGAGAAGTGATGGCTGTTTCAAATTATGATATTGCCCTGGATCGCGCCAGAGAGCACTTTCTAACCTACGATCAGGAGCAGATGATTCGACGTTTCGGATTGGAGCATGATCCCGAATACCTGTATTTCAACGTGCTGAACCGTCGGTATCGACTGGGCAGGGCAGACGGCGTCATGGCGCCTGTGGACGCGCCCGAGGCGGTCTGCGGCTTCAATGAAACGATGACGGTGTTCGATGTGTTCTGCAACAGCAAGCCTGACGCGTCGCTCAGTGGGCGTTACTGTCCCGTCAACAGCCTGAAAGGGATCGCGCAGACATCCGGCTTGGGGAACGATCTTTTCGCCCAAGCGGTAAAGCGACTGTCGGACAGACCGGATGTGCTGAGAAGGTCTTGTGAGCAGCTTGGCGGAGAGCCTTATCCCGTTGGGGACGTGGCGTACAAACTGCCGCTGTTTGACGTTTTGCCCATGGTATTGATTCTGTGGGAAGGGGATGATGAGTTCCCGCCTGCAATGAAAATGCTTTGGGATGAGAATCTGCTGTCCTATATGCGATACGAAACGGCTTATTATGCCATGGCTATGATACTGGACAGGATCGATGAAATTATGAATCCTCACGAACGGAGGCGTGCCCGTTGATCGGTTGGATAATCGCCGCGGTCTTCATGATTGCGTGTATCGTCCTGATAATCGCATATGTCAACAAAAAGCCGATGACGGTCGAGCCTGAGCCTGACGACAGCGCAGTAAGGATCGAAAAACTGCGTCGGGAAAACAGGATGCTGCGCAGGAAGCTCGAAGTTCGCGAGAAGACATTGGATGAAGCCTATCGCCGTCTCGATGAGTACGAGCAGCGGGACGCGGATAATTACGAACTGATGCAGCGTCACGTGGAAGCCAAGCGTCAGGCAGAGATCGAAGCGTCCGCCATGCGGATGCGTGCGGAGATCGGCGCACAGGAACTGGCGCAGATCCGTGAAGAGGCAAAATCCCGCGAAGCACTGTATCAGTCCATTCTCAGCGAGCGGGACGAAGAGATCGAGCGCTTGAAGAGTACTCGAAAGCCTGCAGCTGCCAGACGTCGCAAAGAGGTCTCGGAAGAGCAGATCAGCATTTTTGAAGTAATGGAGGACTAAACCTTGCGAGACAGGATTCAGGCTTTGTATATCAAGATGCTGGCATTCGACGGCGGACGCCCCGATCTGGCGCAGCATTTCACAAAGGTTCATGCGTATGCCAAACTGATTGGTGAAGCGGAACAGCTTCCGTCGGACACCATGGAGATTCTTGAAGCGGCTGCGCTGGTGCACGACATCGCGATTCCGCTCTGCGAGAAGAAGTCCGGAACCGAGGCGGGGCACTATCAGGAGATTGAAGGTCCCGATATGGCTCGAGAGATGCTCTCAACTATTGGATTTGATGAAGCTGTGACCGAGCGTGTGGCGTGGCTCGTGGGGCATCATCACACCTATAAGGACATCGACAAAATCGACTATCAGATCCTTGTGGAAGCTGATTTTATCGTCAATGCCTATGAAAGCAAGCACAGCGATGAAGCCAAACAGAACACGCTGAAGAACATATTCAAAACAAAAACAGGCACATCGATTTTCAAAACGATGTTTGAACTGTAAACAAAAACGGCTGTCTCTCATGGAGAGACAGCCGTTTGTTTTATCGATCTTCTCTGAAATAGGCCAATCCCAAAGCAGCGGGTGGTTGATTCTCGCGCTTTTTGCGAATGGAAGTGATGCTCAGGACGACGATGGTAACCACATAGGGGGTCATCTGTACGAGATCCGTGAACTGACTGGAAACGGTCAGGCCGAGGATGGACGGCAGGAACTGATACAGCCAGTAGAGCAGACCGAAGAGGTAGCTGCCCCAGATGGCGCTCAGGGGCTTCCAGGTGGAGAAGATGACCAATGCGACAGCCAGCCAGCCCAGTGCTTCAATCTGGTCGGTGGTCGCCCAGATGCCGTTGTTGTAATCCAGCACGTAGCAGAAGCCGCCGAGACCGGAGATGCCGGCGCCGATGCAGGTCGCAAGGTACTTATAGCGCATGACGTTGACACCGGAAGCATCTGCGGTAGCGGTGTTCTCGCCGACGGCGCGCAGGTTCAGACCGGCACGGGTACGCTTCAGGAAATGGTTCATCAGGATCGCCAGAATGATGGCTGCGTAGACCATGAAGCCATGACCGAAGAGGACGGGACCGATGAAGGGGATCTTCGCCAGCGCGGGAATGTTGGCATGGAAAACGTGGTAGACGTTGGTCTGAGTGGCGATCTTGCCGTTCAGCATGTATGCACCGAAGAAGTTGGCAACGCCCTTACCGAAAATGCTGAGGGCGAGACCGGTAACGTTCTGATTGGCGCGAAGGGTGATGGTCAGAAAGCTGTAGATCAGACCGCCAAGCATGGAGGCGCTGATACCGCAAACCAGTGCGATGACAGCGGCGAGGACCATGTTGGGATTGGCAACGCTGATCTCATAAAGATAAGCGCCGGCAAAACCGGAGAAACCGCCAAGGTACATGATTCCGGGAACGCCGAGGTTCAGGTTGCCGCCCTTTTCGGTGAGCGTTTCACCCAACGCACCATACATGATGATGGTTCCGAAGGCGATGGTACGGACGAGCCATGCAATCAACATATCCATTGATCAGCCCTCCTTTTTCTTGCCGCGGAAGACAAGATTGTAGTGGATGAAGAATTCGCTGCCGAGGATGAAGAAAAGGATGATGCCCTTAATGATGTCGGCGGCGTAATCGTTCAGGTTTGCGTAGGAAGATGCAATCTGAGTAGCACCCTTATCAAGGAAAGTCAGCAGGAAAGAGATCAGAACCATGTAGAAGGTATTGAACTTTGCAAGCCACGCGACGATGATCGCCGTGAAACCGTTTCCGCCTGCGGTGGTCGCGGAAATGGTCTGGTCGGAACCTGCAACGACCAGGAAGCCGGTAAAGCCGCACAGCGCACCGGAGATGAGCATGGTGCGAACGATGACCTTTCCGACATTGATACCCGCATAGCGCGCGGTGTTGACACTTTCACCGACAACGGCGATTTCATAGCCCTGCTTGGTGTACTTCAGATAAGCGTACATAAGGAAGACCATGATGACGGTCACGATAACGGTGATGCCGTAGGAAGCATTGACGCCGAGAATGTTCATCTTGGGGAACCAGCCTGCTTCGGTAGCCTTGTTAAGTTTGCCGAGAGCGGAAGCGGTACCGCGCCATTTGTTGTAAAAGCTGGATACGATCTTGATGGCGACATAGTTCATCATCAGTGTGAACAGGGTCTCATTGGTGCCGAACTTCGCTTTGAATGCGGCGGGGATCAAGCCCCAAAGTGCACCCAAGACGACGGCCGACACGAACATGCAGATGAACAGCACGGGAGTGGACATGACAGGTGCGCCGTAGACCATGACCAGTGCGGTACCCATGGCACCCATGAGCACCTGACCTTCCGCGCCGATGTTCCAGAAGCGCATCATGAAGGCGGGGGCAAGGGCGATACCGATGAGCAGCAGCGGTGCCCAGTCGCGCAGACTGGTGACGAAACGGCGCATGGTACCGAAGGTACCGTCAAACATGGTGGTGTAAACACTGATGGGGTTCAGACCGGTGACGCAGAGGATAAACAGCGCATCCACCAGAAGTGCCAGCAGAATGGCGACCAGACGGATGACGACTTTGCCGGAGAAGCGGATGCGATCGCGCTTGACAACACGTACAAACGGCTCGTGAACCGCGTGATTTGCATGATTACTCATTTTCGGCACCCTCCTTCAGCTTGGTCATGAGCAGACCGATCTCTTCCTTGGTGGTGTGACGGGCATCGACGATGCCGTTGCAGTGACCGCCGCAGAGGACGAGGATACGGTCGCAAAGATCGATCAGGACATCCAGATCTTCACCGACATAGACGATGGCGACGCCTTTGCGCTTCTGCTCGCAGAGAAGATTGTAGATGGTGTAACTGGTATTGATGTCAAGACCGCGAACGGCGTAGGCGGTCATCAGGACACTGGGGGCTGCTGCGATCTCGCGGCCGACGAGGACCTTCTGAACGTTACCGCCGGACAGACGAGAGACGGGGGTGCTGACGGAAGGCGTGACGATCTTCAGTTCGGACTTGATCTCTTCAGCCAGCTGACGAGGAGAGCGGCGGTCGGCGAGCGGCGTCGCGCCCTTGTTATAGGACTTCAGCATCATGTTGTCGGTCATGCCCATGGCACCGACCAGACCCATGCCGAGACGATCTTCGGGAACGAAGGAGAGGTGAACGCCGAGATTGCGGATCTCGCGCGGGGTCTTGCCGATCAGCTGCTCGGTGTGACCTTCGGGCTCGGCAGGGAAGTACTCGATGCTTGCACCCTGTTCGGTGATCTGCAGACCTGCGATGGCTTCCAGCAGTTCCTTCTGACCGTTGCCGGAAATGCCTGCGATGCCGAGGATCTCACCGCCGTAAGCGTCGAAGGAAACGTCGTTCAAAACGCGGATGCCTTCGGGGTTGGTAATGCTCAGGTTGTGGATGCTCAGACGCTTGGTGGGATTGACGGGCTCATCGCGAGCGATATCCAGCGTGACCTTTTCGCCGACCATCATGTCGGTGAGAGAGCTCTCGGTAGCAGTGGCGGTATCGACGGTATCGATATATTCACCCTTGCGCAGAATGGCAACGCGGTCGGAGATGGCGAGCACTTCATGCAGCTTATGGGTGATGATGATGATGGACTTGCCGTTCTCGCGCCTGCGCCGCATGACGGAGAAGAGCTTTTCGGTCTCCTGAGGAGTCAGAGCGGCGGTGGGCTCGTCCAGGATCAGGCGGTTGACATTGCGGATCAGGACCTTGACGATCTCGAGGGTCTGCTTCTGGCTGACGCTCATCTCATAGACTTTCTGGTCGAGGTCGAGATCGAAAGCATATTCTTCGCAAATGGCCTGTGCACGCTTGCGGATGCTCTTCAGATCGTATTTTTCATCTTTATCGGTGATCAGCGCAATGTTCTCCAAGGCAGTAAACACGTCGACCAGCTTGAAATGCTGATGGACCATGCCGATGCCGTGAGCAAACGCGTCGCGAGGGTTGCGGATCTCGATAGCGTCCTCGTCGATGATAATCTCGCCGCAATCGGGGTAGTAAATACCGGCGATCATGTTCATCAGCGTGGTCTTACCGCTGCCGTTTTCGCCGAGCAGGGCAAGGATCTCACCTTTGCGAACAGAGAGCGTAACGTCTTTATTGGCAATTACCTGTGAACCAAAAGTCTTCGTTATGTGTCGAAGCTCAATGGCGTATCCGGATGACATATGGGATAACACTCCTTTGGATGGAATAGGTAAGGAGAACAGGTTATATCAGGGAGGGAGAAAGACCTAAAAAAGGGAGCCGATAGGCTCCCTTGGGGTTACGTTCGATTAGGCGTCTTCGGTGATGCCGTCGATGATGATGGAGAAGTAGGGGGCGCTGCGGAACATGGACTCTTCGAAAGCACCGTCAACGATGCATTCGACGGTTTCGCCTTCGTAGACCAGTACGGGAGCACCGGTGCTGAAGTCGAAGTGAGACATGGCGATGGAGCAGCCTTCGATGGTTTCGCCGCCAGCGGTGCAGGTAGAGGTGTCGAAGACCTTCAGAGAGCCGTCGGCCAGAG
>JAKSPZ010000055.1 GCA_024404395.1 Clostridia bacterium
CGGCGTCGGATTCAGCTACGGCGGGACCGATACAGTGACAAAGGAAACGATTCAGGCGGTTTATGAGATACCGGCGGAAATCGCTGAAATAAACGGGAAGCGGATCGTCGTTTTGAACTGAAAGGCAGAATGCATATGAAGATCAGTATCATCTATTACAGCGAGACCGATACGACGAAACAGGTTGCCGAGTGGATCGCGGAAGGAATAAAGTCCGTTCAGGGAACGGAAGTCGGATTGTTTAATTTGAAGGATGATGAAGCGCCGGATCGCCCGTTTGTGGAAGCGAGCAGCGCCGTTATATTCGGAACGCCGACATATGTGGCGAATATGTGCTGGCAGATGAAAAAGTTCTTTGATACCCACCTTGAGTACAATCTGGCGGGCAGGATCGGATCTGCTTTTTCTACCGAAGGCAGCCCCCATGGCGGCGGTGGTGAGTTGGCGATCATGACATTGATCAACCACATGCTTGTCAAGGGAATGCTGATCTATTCCAGCGGGTCGGGCTGCGGTCGTCCGTTTATTCATATCGGACCGACGGTCGTCCGTACGCAGATCGCCGAACGTGAGGAGATATGCAATCTGTTCGGAAAACGCATTGCGGAGAAGGCAAAAGAACTGTTCAATTGATAACGGAGGTATTGACTTATGGATGAGAATAAGGTATTGTGGGGAAAATGTGCGGCATTTCATGGCCATGTATGTCCCGGTCTTACGATCGGTTACAAAGCAGCGCTCTATGCGATCGAACTGCTGGAGCTGACCTTTTCGGATGATGAGCAGGTCGTCTGCATTACAGAAAATGATGCCTGCGGCGTTGATGCGATCCAGGTCGTATTGGGGTGCAGCATCGGCAAAGGCAACCTTCTGTTCCACATGCGCGGCAAGCAGGCGTTTTCTTTCTTCAACAGAAAGAACGGCAAGAGCGTACGTCTTGTTCTTAAGCCGAGCAAGGATGATATGAGCAAGGCGGAAAGATTCGATTACTATCAGGCACTCGATCCCAAAGACATGTTTGACGTGAAGGAAACCACGATTGCACTCCCTGAACGTGCCCGCATTTTCGATTCATACGTTTGCGAGTGCTGTGGTGAAACGGCGCGCGCAAACTGGATTAAGATCAGCGGCGGTAAGAAGTATTGTATGGATTGTTACACCGCCTACGACAGATTTAATGTATAAGGAGCGCCGGGGAAGGAAAGAACTGACGCTGCGGGAGATAAGATGACTGGCATTGCAAAAGATCGTCAGTTTGCGCTGATGCGGGCAGCGGCGATCGATAAGCTGAAACGGTATTCCACGGCGCAGATCTGCGAGAAGAGCGGCGCGCGGTATGACGCGGGGATGATCCGTTTTGAGAGCATGGGGGAGACCGTTGGGTTCAGCACGCCCGATCTCGAGATCTCTACAGAAGCGGAAATGTGGCATCACCTGACCCTTCTGCAGTATCTGGACACTGCCGACGGCACGCCGTTGACCGACGGCTGGATCGCGTTGACGCAGATGAGCGGCGGGCTGTCCCGAGGCGGCAGCTTTGACCAACAGATCGAGGCGATGTTCCAAAGCCTGAATGACGTGTCATCCGACCGCTTTGCCAAAGCCTGTGCGGCACTGGGCGGGATCATCCTGCCTTCCAAAGCGGATGTGACGGCACAGATCTTCTATGCGCCCCGTTTTCCCGTTCGGATCAATTTCTGGGAGGCGGACGACGAATATCCCGCCTCTGTCAAGATGCTCGTCAACGAAAAGGCGGAGCATTATCTGACCCTCGAAGCGGCAGGCACCGCCTGCACCATCGTCGCGGAGCGGATCAAACAATTACTGACATGAAAAAAAGGCTGTCCTTTCGGACAGCCTTTTATGTTTGCTTATTCGCCCTGGAGCAGGGTGTTGGGGATGAGGTACTCGGAGGCGCCGCAGTCGGGGCAGGCGGCGAGGTTGGCGGACAGTGCGTCATCTCTGGGAATCAGGGTGAACTGACCGACGAAGGAAGCGCAATCGTCGGAGGTGTGGCACAGGCCGTTCTCATCTTCCCACAGACAGGGGACACCGATCAGTGCGGCATCGGGGGCACTGCAGGTGTTGCAGCGCTTGTAGCCGTTTGCGACCTCGGCGAGGGTGTAGGGCTTGCCGCCGCTCATGCCCTTGCAGGTGGGCGCGGTGTGATACCACTTGCCGTCGGGGGTGTGATCGACCGTGGCTTCACCGGCGGATTTCAGCGCGGTGGGGGGGCTCACGACCGCAGGGGCGGGCGTGGCGGTGGGTTCGGGCGTGGGCTCGGGCATGGAGAAGCTCATGTACTCCGCAGCGCGGCAGTCGGCGCAGGCGGTGTAGCCGGCTTCGATGATGTTCTCGAGGGTATCGGCGTGCCAGCTGCCGACGAAGGAAGCACACTCATCCGTCATGTGGACGGTGTTGTTCTCGTCCAGCCAGAGGACATCCGCTTCATCAACGATGGAGGCGGCGGTGACATGGCACAGACCGCAGTTCTTCTTGCCGGCGTCGAGCGCCGCGCTCAGGGGGTGGGCGGGGGCGGGATGCATGCCGTTGCAAGTGGGAACGAGGTGATAGCTCTTGCCGCCTTCGTGATAGTAGACGGTGGCTTCGCTGACAGCCTTGGGCTTGAGGTTGGGATCGAGGGTAGGCGCGGGAGTGGCAGTGGGCTCGGCGGTGGGTGCCGCAGTGGGCGCCTCCGTGGGCTCGACGGTCACGGTCTCGGAAATGGCAGCGATGGCCTCGCCGCTCTCGGCGTCGGGGAGCTTGGCGGGCACGAAGCCGTTGAAGCCTGCCTCGGGGGTGGGCTCGGCGGTGGGCGCTTCGGTCGGTACGTCGGTGGGTGCCTCGGTGACGGCTTCCGCGGTGGGCTCGGCGGTCACGGCTTCATCGGGCGTATCGGTGGGCGCTTCCGTGGGAACATCCGTGGGGGCGTTGGTGGGCGCCTCGGTGGGAACGTCCGTAGGCTCGGCGGTGGGTGCCTCGGTGGGAGCGGGTGCTTCTTCGCCGAAGATCTTCGCTCTCAGGTCGGCGGTCAGTTCGACGGCGCGATCGATGCCCACGGCGCCGGCACTCAGCGCGGCGGAACCGAGGTTCTTCATAACCACGGAACCGTCGGTATAGACCTGCACGGCGGTGTCGCAGACGACGTCATAACCGTCGGCGATGTGGACGGATGCGTTGCTCAGGAAATCATTGACCTTGTCCTGTGCATTGGTGAAACGATCGTTGTTCGTATCCACCGTCAGTCCGAAGACGATGAGCAGAATGCAGAGGAAGAGGGAGATGATGCTGGTGAGCAGCTTGGTGGTGACGCGCCAGCGCACCTTCCGCTGCCAGAGCATGATCATGCCCACGGGCCAGAGAATGAGGGAGAGAAGGAGCGTCAACAGAATATAGAAGAAACCGGCCTTCCTGCGGCGGGGTCTGCGTCCCCGATGATTGGGGGAACGATAGCCGCTGCCCTGAGGACGTCTCTCAGAACGCATCATGTAATCGCGGCTGCGGCGGGCGGCGAAGAAAATGCGCGGTTCGCTCGCAGGAACGTTATATACAGCTTCCATTTGCTTATCCTTTCATGGTCCAAAGGTATGAATAGACATGTATATTATACCAAACAGCCGCCAAAACCTCAAACGACAACATTATGAAGAATTCGGCGGATTCGCCCAATCAATGTCTATTTGTCAAATTGTTAAATCGGAATTTTTTTTGCTATGCAAAGCAGGAATAAAGGGAACAATGACGAATTAGCTAATTTGGGTTCAGTTGATACTTTGCCTTGTATATAACATAGGAGGGAAATAATATGAATGTGGAACGCAATCTGCCCGTCATTCGTGAGCGCAAGCTGGCGATCCTGAAGGGCGAGAACGCGCTTTGCGATCAGCAGAAGCAGGCAGGCAAGCTCCTCGCTCGCGAAAGAATCGCGCAGCTGCTGGATGCCGCCAGCTTTGTTGAACTGGACGTGCTCAACGCGGACGCAGGTGTTGTCACCGGCTACGGTCTGGTTGACGGCAACCCCGTATACGTCTATGCACAGGACGGCACCGTCAAAGGCGGCTCCGTCGGCATGGCACACGCCCGTAAGATCCTGAAGGTCATGGATCTTGCCGAGAAGACCGGCGCTCCGGTCATCGGCATCCTTGACACCACCGGCGCTCGCCTCGATGAGGGCGTGGACGCCATGAACGCTTATGCCATGATGGCAGGCCGCATCAGCGCCCTTTCCGGCGTTGTGCCCCAGATTTCTCTGGTGCTGGGTCCCTGCGGCGGCATCGCCTCCGCTCTCGCTTCCATGACCGATATCACCGTCATGAGCAAGAACGGCGCCCTGTTCGTCAACGGCCCCAAGGTCGTTTCCGCCGTCTCCGGCAAGAACGTCGAGCTCAACGATATCGCAGGTCCCGAAGCTTCCGCCAAGCACGGCGTCGCTCAGCTGACCGCCGATACCGATGAAGCCGCCATCGCTCTGGCCCGCAAGGTCGTTGCCATGCTGCCCGTCAACAATATGGACGAGGCCATCGGCGCCGCCGCGGATGACGTCAACCGTCCCAACAGCGATCTGATCGGCATCGACAGCCTGGACGATATCCGCACCCTGCTGACCTCCGTCGCCGATATGGGCGATGTGGTCGAGCTGAATGCCGATTTCGCCGCTTCCATGGTCACCGCCCTCGCCAAGATCGGCGGCACCACCGTTGGCTTCATCGCCAACCAGGCATGCAAGGACGAAGGCCGCCTCACCGTTTACGGCTGCAAGAAGGCTGCCCGCTTCGTCGCTTTCTGCGATGCTTTCTCCATTCCCGTCATCACCGTGGTCGATTCCATGGGTATGAAGGTCAACAATGCGCCCCAGGGCGAGCTCTCCATCAGCGGTGCACAGCTCATGTTCGCACTGTCCGATGCCACCTGCCCCCGCATCGCGCTGATCGCCGGCAACGCAGTCGGTATGGGTTATGCCGCCATGGCATCCCGCGCCGCCGCCGATGTGGTCTACGCATGGCCGGGCGCCGTTATCTCCGCTGTGACTCCCAAGATCGCCGTTCAGCTGAACGACGCCGAGGAGCTCAAGTCCGCGGACGATCCCTATGCCAAGCGCGCCGAGCTGGAAGCCCGTTACATGGATGACGTGGCTGACGGTATCCACGCCGCTCAGAAGGGTTATGTCGATGATGTCATCGAGCCCGTTGCGACCCGCCAGATGCTGGCCGCCGCCCTCGAAATGCTGTCCGGCAAGCGGGATTCCAAGCCCGCCCGTAAGCATGGCAACATGCCGCTGTAAGGAGGCTTTCCGATGAGTTTGATGGAATCCCTTGCCTACGGCGCAAAAACCGCAGTCATCGGTATCGCGATCGTTTTCTTCGGTCTGGTCATCCTGATCGTGGTCGTGTCGCTGATGGCGCAGTTCTTCAAGATGCGTCAGCAAAAGGCAGCTCCTGCGCCCGCGCCCGCTCCCGTTGCGCCCGCACCGGTAGCCGAGCCCGAGCCTGTGGTCGAGGATGTGACCGATGATACCGAGCTGATCGCCGTCATCGCAGCAGCCCTCGCCGCTTATGACAATTCCGGCAACGGTCTGGTGATCCGCAAGGTCCGCCGTGTATCCGGATGGAACCGCACCGCCCGTGCGGAGCAGGTCACCCGTTTCTGAGAAAGCATACAACTTTAGGAGGAAATTACCATGCGCAAGTTTGCGATCACTGTCAATGGTCAGACCTATGAAGTCGAAGTCGAAGAGATCGGCGGCGCTCCCACCTATGCTGCCGCTCCCGTTGCCGCACCCGCACCCGTAGCCGCCGCACCCGCTGCTGCCCCCAAGGCTGCCGCTCCCGCCGCTGCTCCCAAGGCTGCTGCTGCCGCTCCCGCCGGCGCCGAAGCCGTCAAGGCTCCCATGCCCGGCAACATCAATGCCGTTAAGGTCTCCGTCGGCCAGGCCGTCAAGAAGGGCGAAGTCCTGCTGGTTCTGGAAGCCATGAAGATGGAGAACGAGATCATGGCACCCAAAGACGGTACCGTTGCTTCCGTCAACGTTACCAAGGGCGCAACCGTCAACACCGGCGACATCCTGCTTTCCCTGAACTAATTTCAAAACGGAAAGCGGTAAGGAGGGTCACCGATGTTCAAACTCAAAAAGGTGAACTGCAAGCGCGCCCTTGCGTGCCTGTTGGTTCTGTTTTCCCTGCTGACCGTATGGGCTTATGCGGAGTCCGCGGCGGACAACTATGTTCCCCGTGAGTCCGTTGATATGGAAGAAGTTGACGCCATCGTCGCCGAGAAGGCAGCCGAAGGTTCCGATCCCGAGATCGACATCGTCGGCAGTCTGAAGAAGATCGTCAACAACACGGGCTTTGCTCAGGGCGAATGGCGTCAGTACGCCATGATCGCCGTGGCCTGCCTGCTTCTGTACCTGGCCATCGTCAAGCAGTTCGAGCCGCTGTTGCTGCTCCCCATTGCATTTGGTATGCTGCTGGCCAATCTGCCCGCCGCGGGTCTGATGAGCCATCCCCACTTCTCCTTCTACGACACCCTTCAGGAGGCGGTCGTTCAGGCGAAGGCACTGGGTAAGGATACCAGTGATATCATCTGGCGCTTCGACGAAGCTGCCGGCGTGATGCGCTACAGCCTGCAGACGGCCAACGGCGGTCTGCTGTACTACCTGTACCACGGCGTCAAGTGGGGCATTT
>JAKSPZ010000056.1 GCA_024404395.1 Clostridia bacterium
CGGCAGACATCGATCAGGATCTGATCGTAAGCGCGCTCAAGGAACGTGGAAGAAATACCCACATAAGGCTTCATGCCTTCGGATGCCAGTCCCGCAGCCATGGTGACCGCGTGTTCTTCGGCGATGCCGACATCGAAGAATCGGTCGGGATGCTGCTTGGCAAACAACTCCAGACCCGTGCCGTCCGACATTGCCGCAGTAATCGCCGTGATGCGGATATCGTCGTCTGCCATTTCTGACAACACTCTCGAAGCAATCGCGCCGCATCCCGTGTTGGGAGCATCCGTTTCGGCACCCACATCGATGCGGAAAGGCGCTACGCCGTGATACTTGTCGGGATGATCCTCCGCAGGTGTGTAGCCTCTGCCCTTCTGCGTGACAACGTGCAGCAGTACAGGCTGGTCCGACTCTTTCGCCCTTCTGAAGACGCGGATCATCTTTTTGATGTTATGTCCGTCAATGGGCCCCATGTATACAAAGCCGAGGGCGTCGAAGAACTTGTCGTCCACGAACAGACGCTTTATCGAATCCCTGATCGTCAGCAGGAACTTGTAGAGAATCGGTCCGATAACGGGAATGCGGGCAAGTCCCTTGCGCATTCCGCGCTTCAGGGCATTGTAGCCGCGGCTCTGACGCAAGTGCGTCAGATACCCGCTCATCGCGCCGACATTGCGGGAGATGGACATCTCGTTGTCATTGAGGATCACGATCATCTTCGTGCCCGTGTGTCCCGCATCGTTCAACGCTTCGTAACACATACCGCCGCTCAGCGCGCCGTCGCCCACAACGGAGACCACGTGATAGTCGGCGTGCATGATGTCTCGTGCTCGAGCCAGTCCCAGTGCCGTGGAGATCGCAGCCGACGCATGACCTGCGGTCACACAGTCGTACTCACTCTCATTCATGTTTGGGAAACCACTCGTGCCGCCCCTGTGACGGAGCTTCTGAAACGCATCCAGACGTCCCGTCAGCAGCTTATGGGCATAGGTCTGATGTCCGACATCGTAAACGATTCGATCCTCCGGCGCGTCAAAAGCGTAGTGGAGTGCGACGATCAAATCTGTGGCTCCCAAGCCCGAGGCGAGGTGGCCGCCCTGTTTGGACGTGACATCGATGATCTCTTCCCGAATCTCTGCCGCAAGCGCTTCGAGCTCTTTGACCGACATGTTTTTGATCTCTGCCGGTTCAACAATTCGCTTCAAATCGCTCACCTCAGTACGTACGCTCGACCATGGAATCCACAAGGTCGTTGAAGAAAGCAGCCTTATCGCCAAAGAGGCTCATCGCTTCGCGTGCGCGTGCATGTTCACGTTTCACCAGTTCTCGGGTACCTTCGATACCATATTCGCTGATGCAGGTGAGCTTTCCGCTCTCGGCATCCTTGCCGAGGGTCTTACCCACCGCTTTGCTGTCGCCGATGACATCGAGCAGGTCGTCCGTTGCCTGGAAAAGCAGACCGAAAGCCTCGCCATAGGTCGTCAGGGCTTCCAGTGTCTTTTCGTCCGCATTGCAGAGATGACCCGCTGCACGCAACGGATAGATGAACATGCAGGCAGTCTTGTCGCGCTGAATGTACTTCAATGCCGCTTCGTCGCCGGTCTTCTCGCGCTCGCAATACAGGTCCATGACCTGACCCGCGACCATACCCGTAACGCCGCTGCCGCATGCGATCTCGTTAATCGCTTTCAGGTAAGACAGTGCACGCTCGGGATAGCGGATACCACACTTCAGCATGGTCTCGAAAGCATTGTTCAGCAGACCGTCGCCCGCGAGGATCGCCTGACCTTCGCCGAAAACGACGTGGTTGGTGGGGCGGCCGCGGCGCATGCTGTCGTTATCCATGCCCGGCAGATCGTCGTGAATAAGGGAATAAGTATGGATCATTTCAACGGAACATGCGATATCCAGTGCTGCCTCGACATCGCCACCCAGCATATCCACACACGCCAGCAGCATGGAGGGACGCAGTCTTTTTCCGCCCGCCAGCAGACTGTAGCGCATGGAAGAAGCCAGAAGCCACGGCATGCCGCCGATCTCACAAGTGCCTTCGCTCAGTTCGGGCAGCAGCGCATCAAATCTGTTTTCTACGATGGCCGCATATTCTTTCAGCGTTTTCATTCTTCTACCTCCTCAAAGGAACGTTCGCCCTGTTCGGTCAGAATGCGGATGCGCTTATCGCCCGCATCCAGCATTGCTTCAAGTGCTTTCTTCAGTGTCATTGCTTCTTCAAAAGCGGAAAAGGAGGCTTCGAGAGAGAGCTCACCTTTCTCAAGCTTATTTACAAGCACTTCAAGCGTATCGAGACCTTCTTCAAAGGTGTAATTCTTCATACCATCAATCCTCATGTTTCTCATCAGCAATGATTCGGCCGTCTTTCCATCTGACGGTAAATGTTTCGCTTCGGTTCAATTCGTCAAGAGATCCGACAGCTTTTCCGGACTGCTCGACCACCGTATAGCCGCGCTCAAGCACGCCCGACGGGTCGAGCGTCTTCAGCATGCCCGACAGATGGTCAAGCCGATTTCGGATGCGCAATCGATTGTTTTCATAGGCGGATGACAGCCGTTGCATGGTCGTTTCAAGCTGTTGTCTCGCCGGCTGGATGATTATCTCGTTAGGCTGCGTCAATACCGAACGCTCGGCCAGCCTTGCCAGTTGGAGTCGTCTCACCGACTGGCCGCGGCTCAGTGCCTGTCCAAGTCGGTCCGTATACGCTCGCAATGTTGTTGTCAGTTCGTCCAGCATCGGTACCGCAACTTCGGCGGCAGCAGACGGGGTCGCTGCACGCAGATCGGCCACATAATCCGCGATAGTCGTATCGATCTCATGTCCCACGCAGGAGACAATCGGAATCTCACTAGCTGCAATGGCTCGCGCCACAACTTCCTCATTGAACGCCCACAGGTCCTCGATAGACCCGCCGCCGCGTCCGACGAGCAGAACATCCGCTTCTTTTCTGCGGTTCATCAAGGCGATCGCTTCTGCGATCTCTTCGGCGGCACCCGCGCCTTGGACGGCACAGGGTGCGATGACGATTCCCACATTGGGATTGCGTCGCCGCGCCACGCGGATCATATCTCGAACCGCTGCGCCCTTTTCACTGGTGACCAGACCAATGGTCTTGGGGCACATGGGGATGGGCTTTTTCCTTGCCGCATCAAAGAGACCTTCATCGCTCAGTCGACGCTTCAAGGCTTCAAACCGTACATACAGTTCACCTACGCCGCACTTCTCCATTCGTGTGACATAGACCTGAAACTTGCCGTCCGCCGGGTACAGGGATGCGCTGCCATACAGCACGACGCGCATGCCGTCCGCAGGTTCAAAGCCGAGCCGCTGTCCGTTCTGTCGAAACAGCACACAGGGAACGCGCGCGTTGTCATCCTTCAGGGTAAAATACCGATGTCCCGACGGATAGTGCTTGTAGCCCGAGATCTCACCCGTTACGGCAATGCTCTTCAGAAGCGGATCCACTGCCAGAAGCTTTCGGACATATTCGTTCAGTTCAGTCACGCTCAGTGCCTGAACGCCAAACTCCATCACAGCCATCCCCTCCCTCAAAAAATGCAGGCTTCCGATGGAAGCCCGCATCAAAATCACTTTGTGTTACGCATTGAGCTCTCTGCCGATGTTGCCAAGAATGCCGTTGATAAAGCCGCCGGCTTTCTCGGTGGAATACGTATTGGCGAGCTCGATCGCCTCATTGATGACAATACCGGGCGAGAGCTCTTTGCGAAGCAATTCGCAGGTACCGAGGCGAAGGATTGCGAGATCAACACGGGACATGCGCTCAATCGTCCAACCGCGAGAATACTTCTCGATCATCGCATCGATCTCCGACTGCTTCTCGCAGACTTCCGCGAACAAACCGTTCATGAAGTCACTTTCATTTTCATCGGGCTCGACTTCCAGCAGTTCGATACGGGTATCTTCACCGCCATCTCCGCCCATTTCCCACTCGTAAATCAGCTTCATCGCGTGTGCACGCGCGGTCGTACGATCCATTCGTAATCCATCCTTTATTCTGCGAGGTCGGTCTGCTCGGTCTCCTCGGGAGTCTCCGTTGCAGGGCTTTCCTCTGATTCAAATTCGGTCGCTGCCACCGTCTCAAGTTTGGGTTCGGCGACCTGTGCGGGTTCGGCCATCAGTTCGGGCTCGAAAGCGGGCGCTGCGGGGATCGCGCGCTTGCCGCGCTTGCCGTCCGCAGGATTCACAACACTCGATACGTTAACCGAGACGCTCTGAACGCTGACGCCGCAATTCATCTCGATATACTGGCGAATCGCGCGCTGCATATTCATGGTAACAGTGGGCACATGAACACCCGTCATCAGTTCGGCATTAATGCCGATAACGATGGCGTCATCCACACCGTCTACGCTGATCTTCATGGAGTTGATGCCGCCGACGGATGCGACCGCCGGACGTGCCATGGTCTCAACCGCAGGGATAGAGATGCGCACGCTGCCGGTATCCGCACGGTCCATGGTAATGAAATCCCGATTGCCGCGCTTGCCCTTGCCTTTGAAGATCATGATCAGGGTGATCAGGCTCAGCAGAGCATAGACGGCAACGGCACCGATTCCGATCCATTCGGCCTTCCCGCCCAGAGGTGCAAGCTTCTCGGCGACAAAGCTTCTGAAGATCAATGCAAGCACCAGCAGCAGGGATGCCAACCAATGGAGGAAAAATACGATCCTGTTTCTGATTTTCATTTTTTCAACCCCGATTATGCTTCCTCTTCGGAGGTCTTTTCAGGCTCTTCTTCGACCTCTTCGTCGATGTCGTCTTCGACGTCATCTTCGTCCTCGAGATCGTCCGCCAGTTCCTCGGCGAGCTCAGCCTCGGCTTCGGCGATGGCCTCGGCCTCTGCCTTCGCAGCGGCTTCGGACTCTTCGAGCATCTGTCTCTGCTGCTCGTCCAGTTCCTTGGCAGCCTGCTGTTCACGCTCAAAGCTGATGCCCGTCACATGGACGTCAACGGCGCTGACTTCAAGACCTGCCATGGTCTCGATCGCCTTCTTGACATTCTCCTGCAGCGCGGCGGCAACTTTCGGAACCGGGAAGCCGTAATCGACGACGATGCTGATGGTCGCACGAACACGGTTCTCTACCATTTCGATGCGGACGCCCTTGGTCAGATTGCGCTTTTCCTTGCGGCCGAACATGTCGGCAAGACCGGTGGAAGCAGCAGTCATGCTGTTGACACCGTCGACCTCATTGGCGGCAAGACCTGCGATGGTAGCGACTACGTCAGTTGCAAAAGAAACGGTGCCATTCTGGGTTTCATCCCGCTTGACATCGGTGGTATTGTATTCACTCATAGCAAAAGCCTCCTTTAGTGCATAATCTATTATAGCAGATATTCATCAGCCTTGCAAACCTTTTTCCCAAATTCGCCCTATTTTTTCATTTGTCAATGAAACGGTTGCCTTATATTTAATATTATTGTATAATAGAAACAGAAAGGGTGATCAGTATGAAGCGAGCCCCGAGCAAGAAAAAGTATAAGATCCTAACGATAGACCCCTATCTTCAGCCTTTTGCCGACGATATCTCTCTGCGTATGAACCGCAACGCCGAAGTGCGTCAGAAGCTGCTGGGCGACCATGCAGACCTCTCGTCCTTCGCAAACGGTTATCTTTATTACGGCATCCGCCGCACCGAGAAGGGCTGGATCGCCCGTGAATGGGCACCCGGTGCCGACGAAGTTCATCTGATCGGCGATTTCAACAACTGGGATCGTTCTTCCCATCCCATGAAACGACTCGATAGCGGCGTCTGGGAGATCGAGCTCAAGGGTAAGAATGCCCTGCTTGAAGGCCAGGCCATCAAGTTGCAGATCCGTCGCGGCAATCAGGTCTTCGACCGCATTCCCGCCTACATCCGCCGCACCGCATTCGACCCCAACGCACGCAGCCTTACGGGTATCGTATACGATCCCGAGCGCCCTTACCCCTGGACTGACGGCGGATACGGCAAGCGCAAGCTCTCTTCCCCGCTGATCTACGAAGCCCATGTCGGTATGGCACAGGAGTATGAAGGCATCGGTACGTATCGTGAGTTTGCCGACAACGTCATTCCCCGCATCGTCAAGGACGGTTACAACTGCATCCAGCTGATGGCCATCGCTGCCCATCCCTACTACGGCTCCTTTGGCTATCAGGTCACCAATTTCTTTGCCCCCTCTTCCTGGTCCGGCGCGCCCGACGATCTGAAATATCTGGTCAATAAGGCTCACGAGGCAGGTCTGTTCGTCCTGCTCGACGTCGTCCACTCCCACGCCTGCCCCAATGTTGGCGAAGGTCTGAACCGCTTCGACGGTACCGAGAACCAGTATTTCCTGGAGGGCGATCGCGGTAATCATCCCGCGTGGGGCACCAAGCCCTTCGACTACGGCAAGCACGAAGTCATCCATTTCCTGCTCTCCAACCTCAAGTACTGGCTTCAGGACTACCACTTTGACGGTTTCCGTCTCCACGGTGTCACCTCCATGC
>JAKSPZ010000057.1 GCA_024404395.1 Clostridia bacterium
GGCGTCAGAAAGTGCACCGGCATGCCTGCGGACGTCTATGGACTGAAGGGCAAGGGCTACATCCGCGTCGGGTGTGATGCGGATATGGTGCTCTTCGATCCCGACACTATCATCGATCGTGCCGATTACGCCGATCCTTACAAGAACAACGAGGGCATCCACATGGTCTTCGTCGGCGGTCAGGCGGCTGTTGTCGACAACGAACTGACGGGCGTGAGAAACGGTAAGATCCTCAGAAGAGCATAAAGAAAACCCCATGGCAGACGCCATGGGGTTTTTAAGTGCATATCAGAGATTGATCTCGCCGATATCCGCAGCTTCCTGCTCTGCAAGAATGGGATCGATGACGGTGGTGATGAAGTGCTCGGTCTGCGCTTCGGCACGGCCGGTGTACTTCTCGGGCGCCAGCAGCTCGGTGAGGCTCTCGCGGCTCATGGGGAAGGCGGGATCGTCGGCGATGCGGTCCATCAGATCGCTCTCCAGACCTTCCTGCTTCATGCGGGTGGCGGCAGCCTGAGAATGGACGCGGACGCGCTCGTGGATCTCCTGACGGTCGCAGCCCAGGCGGACAGCTTCCATCATGATGTCTTCGGTGGCCATGAAGGGCAGGTTCTCCAGCACACGGCGACCGATCATCTTGGGATAGACGACCATGCCGTCGGCAACATTGGCGTAGAGCTCCAAGACGGAGTCGGTGGCCAGGAAGGCTTCGGGCAGGGACAGACGGCGGTTGGCGCTGTCGTCCAGCGTGCGCTCAAACCACTGGGTGGCGGCGGTCATGGCGGGATTCTGTGCCAGCGTCATCACATAGCGGGACAGGGCGCAGATGCGCTCGGAACGCATGGGATTGCGCTTGTAAGCCATGGCAGAGGAACCGATCTGGTTCTTCTCAAAAGGCTCTTCGACTTCGCGGAAGGACTGCAGCAGACGCATATCCTGCGCGAACTTGTATGCGCTCTGGGCGATGCCGGACAGTGCATCCAGCACGCGGGAATCCAGCTTGCGGGGATAGGTCTGACCGGAAACAGCGAAGACGGCCTTCATACCCATCTTGTCGGCGATGCGTCTTTCCAGCTCGTCGACCTTTTCACCGTCGCCGTCGAACAGCTCCATGAAGCTGACCTGAGTGCCGGTGGCGCCGCGGTTGCCCAGCAGGCGCAGGGTGGAGATGACGAAGTCGATCTCTTCGAGGTCCATGGTCAGATCCTGCATCCACAGGCAGGCGCGCTTACCGACGGTGGTCAGCTGTGCGGGCTGCAGATGGGTGTAACCGAGGGTGGGCAGCGCCTTGTACTCCCAGGCAAACTTGCGGAGGCGGCGCAGCACTTCGACGACCTTCTGACGGACGAGGACCAGCGCGTCACGGAGCATCAGCACATCGGCGTTGTCGGTGACGTAGCAGCTGGTGGCGCCCAGATGGATGATGCCGCGGGCATTGGGGCAGACATCGCCGTAGGCATGGACATGGGCCATGACGTCGTGGCGGACGCGCTGCTCGTGCATGCGGGCGCATTCGTAATCGATGTCGTCGATATGAGCCTTCAGTTCATCGACCTGTGCCTGAGTAACGGGCAGTCCCAGCTCCATCTCGGACTCGGCAAGAGCGACCCACAGCTTGCGCCAGGTGGAGAACTTGCGGTCGGGAGAGAAGATGTACTGCATCTCCTTGCTGGCATAACGGCTGTTCAGCGGGGATTCGTATACAGCTTTCATTCAGACCTCCGTGTATCAGTCGCGGATGATGAGGGCTTCGCGCTCGGCACCGACGGAAACGTACTTGATGGGTGCGCCGACGCGCTTCTCGATGAACTCGATGTAGTTGCGGGTGGCTTCGGGCAGATCCTCGTACTTGCGGATGCCGGAGACATCGCACTTCCAACCGGGCAGGACTTCGTAGACGGGCTCGCAGTCATACAGGTCGGGGGTGTAGGGGAAGCGGTCGATGATCTCGCCGTTGAGCTTGTAGGCGACGCAGACCGGGATCTCATCCAGATAGGAGAGAACGTCGATCTTGGTCAGTGCGAGGGCAGTGGTGCCCTGCAGCTTGGTGCCGTAGCGGGTGGCGGGGATGTCCATCCATGCGACGCGGCGGGGACGACCGGTGGCGGCACCGTATTCGCCGCCGGCTTCGCGCAGATCGTGCGCAGCCTGACCGTCCAGTTCACCGACGAAGGGACCTTCGCCGACGCAGGTGGAGTATGCCTTGGTAACGCCGACGACCTCATCGACCTTCAGGGAAGGCAGACCGCAGCCGACGGGGGCGTTGCAGGCCAGAGAAGAGGAAGAGGACGTGAAGGGATAGATGCCGTAGTTGATGTCGCGCAGTGCGCCCAGCTGTGCCTCGAACATGATGCTGTGACCCTCGGCCTGCTTCTTCTCGAGCAGCTCGCCTGCGTCGCAGATGTGGGGGATCAGCTGATCGCCGTAGGTGTGGATCCAGGCCAGGATCTCGTCGAAGTCGAACTCGGGCTGCTCATAGCCGTGAGCGACCAGTGCGTTCTTCCAGTCGATGAGGCGATGCAGGTGCGCTTCGAGAGAGGCGGGATGGAGCAGATCGCCCATCTGGATCGCCTTCTTCATGTACTTGTCGCCGTAGATGGGGCTGATGCCGCGGAGGGTGGAGCCGAAGCTGTTCTTGCCCAGACGGATCTCTTCCCACTTGTCCTGCAGGGGATGGATGGGGAGGACCATGACGGCACGGTCGGAGATCTTCAGGTTGTCGGGAGTGATCTCAACGCCGCCTGCGCGCAGACGACCGATCTCCTCGACCAGATGCTTCAGGTCGATGACAACACCGGGACCCAGCAGATTGACGGCATCGCGATGGAAGATGCCGGAAGGCAGCAAATTCAGCGCAAACTTGCCGTAGGAATTAATGACGGTGTGACCGGCATTGTTACCGCCCTGATAGCGGACTACAACATCGTACTGATCGGCAAAGTAGTCGACCATACGGCCCTTGCCTTCGTCACCCCAGTTGATACCGACGATTGCGCAATTAGACATGAATAATTCACCTCATACGAATATTATCGTTCGGGATGCGGAAAAATGTTCGGGAAAATGACCTATTTCCGCTGCTTACACCTCATTATATCAGAAAACCCATTGTTTTTCCACCATTACGGCTACTTTTTCCGAATTTTGATAATGCGTTTGCAATTCCCTGTGTTTGTGATATAATGAGAAAGCAAAAACCGTTGCAAAGGAGAATTCCCCATGGCAAAGAACAGTGCAAAATCCAAGGGTTATCGCAAGGCAGCTAAGAAAAAGCCGTACCTTACCAAGAAAGAGATCACCATCACCGTCGCAGTGATCGTTCTGATCATCGTCGGTCTCATTCTGTTCAATACCTTCTATGATGACGGTTCCCTGAAGGTCGCGGACGGCGTCGTCGTTACCGAGGGCGAGAACAGCATCATCGTCAACGGCAGTGCCTCCTCCAGAAGCCCCCGCTACTTCAAGCTGGGTCAGGTGAGCGAGATCGAAGGCTATACCATGGAGCGCGTTGCGGTCGAGACCGACGAGAACCGCGCCCGTTACGAATACACCAACGAAGATGAAGCGGGCATCGACACCATCTCCGTCTCCGGTGTGAACTACACCGCCAAGGCGATGACCGATCTGGTCTCCGGCGCTTTCGGCGATTCCGAGACTTCCGAAGATGTTGATGAGATCCGCGAGATCGAAGTTGACGGCAAGAAGGTCTACTGCTATTCCCATCTGCAGCGTCCCGCCGAAGATGCGGAGGATCAGATCTACACCCGTGAACTGATCGCTCACATCGAAGTGAACGAGAAGCGCTCCATCGAAGTACTGGTCGTGGATCAGGCAGACGCCGAAGAAGGTCTGGTCGCCACCGACGCACTGTATGAGACGCTGGATGTCGCTCTCGCCGCGATCAGCTACGAGACCAAGTAAGGAGAACAAAACATGAATATTCCCGAGATCCTTCAGCAGATGACATTGGAAGAAAAGGCAAGAATGCTTTCAGGACGTGATTTCTGGCATTTTGAAGCTGTTGAACGTCTCGGTGTTCCCGCAGTCATGGTGGCCGATGGCCCCCATGGTCTGCGCAAGGAAGTAGACAACACGGGCAACGACGCCAGCAAAGCGTCGGTGCCCGCGACTGCTTTTCCGACCGCTGCGGCGCTGGCCTGCTCCTTTGACCGCGAACTGGTTGGTCAGGTAGGTGAGGCGCTGGGTGAACTCTGTCAGGAGGAGGACGTTGCCGTCATCCTCGGACCCGGCACCAATATCAAGCGTTCGCCTCTGTGCGGCAGAAACTTCGAGTATTTCTCGGAGGATCCGCTGCTGGCGGGCGAATTGGCGGCAGCGCATATCAACGGCGTACAAAGCCGTGATATCGGCACTTCCCTGAAGCATTTCATGCTGAACAATCAGGAGAATCGCCGTCTGACCGTCAGCGCGGAAGTGGATGAGCGCACCTGTCGCGAGATCTATATGACGCCCTTTGAGATCGCGGTCAAGAAGGGCAAGCCCTGGACGGTCATGTGTTCCTACAACAAGATCGGCGGTGTCTATGCTTCCGAGAACAAGGCACTGCTTACCGACCTGCTCCGCGATGAATGGGGATTTGAAGGCGTGACCATCACCGACTGGGGTGCCTGCAACGATCATGCGGCGGGCGTTGCCGCGGGTATGGATGTCGTCATGCCGTCCATCGGCGAAGAAGGCGCCCGCGAGATCGTGGATGCAGTCAACGATGGCCGACTGGACATCGCCTGCGTGGATGCCGCGGTCACGCGCATCCTGAAACTGGCGGATCGTTATACCGCCACCCATAAGAAGGATCCTGATTTCTTCCTTGGCGTTCAACATCATCTCGCGCGGAAAGTCGCCCGCGAATGTGCGGTGCTTCTGAAGAACGACGGCACGCTGCCTCTTGCTTCTAAGGGCAATATTGCCTTTATCGGCGCATTTGCCGAGGCACCCCGCTATCAGGGCGGCGGCAGTTCCCATGTCAATCCCTATGAGATGACCTCCGCCCTTGAAGCGGTCCGTTCTGTCTGCAAGGTCAGTTATGCCAAGGGCTATCAGACCGAGACCGATACGGTGGACGAGGCGCTGGAGGCGGAAGCCGTGAAGTTGGCCTCCGAGTCCGATGTGGCCGTCATGTTCGTGGGTCTGCCCGATGCATTCGAATCCGAAGGCTACGACCGCAAGCATATGGAGATGCCCAACTGCCAGAATCGGCTGATCGAAAAGGTCGCCGAGGTCTGCAAGAAGGTCGTCATCGTTTTGCACAACGGTTCGCCCATCACCATGCCGTGGCTCGACAAGGTCAACGCCGTTCTTGAGATGTATCTGGGCGGTCAGGCGGTGGGCGCCGCTGCGGTGGACCTGCTCTTTGGCGCGGTATCTCCCTCGGGCAAACTGGCGGAGACCTTCCCGTTGCGCCTCGAGGACAATCCTTCCTACCTGAACTTCCCCGGCGACGACGATATCGTCCGCTACGCCGAGGGCATGTATGTGGGCTATCGCTGGTATGATGCGCGGAAGATGGATGTCCGCTATCCCTTCGGACACGGTCTGTCCTACACCACGTTCAAATACGACAACGTCCGCGTCGAGGGTACCGATCCCGTCATGGTCTCCGTGGATGTGACCAACACGGGCAGAATGGGCGCCAAAGAGATCGTGCAGTGCTATGTGCATGACTGCGCGCCCGTCGTATCCAAGCCTGTCAATGCGCTGTGCGGCTTCGAAAAGATCTACATCGCTCCCGGCAAGACGGTGACGGTGACAATCCCCGTAGAGCGCCGTGCGTACTCTCACTATGATGTGAAGGCAGGTCGTTGGGTCGTCGACGGCGGCGAATATGAGCTGAGCGTCGGCGCTTCTTCCCGCGATCTTCGCGGCAGCGTGAAAGTGGCGGTGGCGGGTGATAAGGTCGAAAGACCTGTTACCTTGGATACCACGGTCATGGAGATGATCCGTGCGACCCTTGGCACGCAGAAGGAGACAATCGCGAAGAAACTCCTTGAGGTCTGTTCCGGCGTTTCCGAGAACGGTGCGCTGTCGGAGACCCTTGAGAATGTCTTCATGGCGGACCTGCCCCTGCATTCCCTCCGCGGATTCAGCGGCGGCAAGCTGTCCATGAAGGATATCCGCGAAATGGTGGCAGCTGCCAATGCGAAGGATAAATGATTTTGCTTGACTTTCAACAGTGGCTGTGGTATGATCCCGGTCAGTGGGAATGAAGTTCTCCCCGGGGCGACCCGAACCGCGAAATGCTGATGACTTCTGCGATTAATCCGAACGCAGAGCCATCGGCATTTTGCGTTCTAAGGAGTGGTATTATGCTGACATCGCTTGCACTTGTTTTCCTTGTCGGACTGGCCATGGCGTCCGTCTGCCGACGGATCGGATTGCCGCGTATCATCGGCATGCTCGTGACGGGAATGTTGCTGGGTCCATATGTGTTCAACCTGCTGGTCGGATCGATCATCGGCATCTCCG
>JAKSPZ010000058.1 GCA_024404395.1 Clostridia bacterium
GGACGCGATGTGCGCATCGGTGGGTTCACGGTTGATGGCGTTTGCCGCCGTGGTCACAAATCCGGTCACGATGGCAGGATCGTACTCCTGTCGGTTGACTGAATAGGCTACGGGCATTTCCAGTCGGCTGGACAGCAGCGCATAGCGCTCTTCCAGGCTGCCCGAACGCCCTGCGCCGTAAGCATTTGTCAGGACCGCCACGTAGTCACTGGTATAGCCCAGAGACTCGGCCGTCAATGTCCCGATGCCGCTCACGTTGACCGTGCGCGCTGTGTAGTTCTGCTCCACATTGACGCGCCAGTACTCTACGGCCTCATCACGGGTCATGGTCGACACGTCGATGCCGTCCACCGTGGTGCCTTCATAATAGGTGGCGCGGGTCACCGCTTTCTTCATGCCGAGAAAGCGCGAATATTGATAGCCCTGATAGCCGAACAAAGCCCCAAGGATGAGGATGCAGCAGACCAGTGCCGCTGTGAGTCCCCGTCCTTTTTTCGGCTTCTTTCGACGCACGGGACGACTGTTTTCTTTTGCTTCGACGACCGCGAGGAAATCATCGTAGGCGTCGGTCTTCGGCTTCCGCTTGGAAGCGGACTTCGGCTTCGCGGTCGACGTCTTGCTCGTCTTGGATGCGGAAGTCCGCTTTGCGGTCTTCGGCTCGGGCTTTTCGGTCACCGCAGTCTTTTTGCTGCCTTTGGCCTGCGATGCCTCACGGATCTCCGCGAGGTCGAGGAAATCGTCATAGGCATCCCGCTTCGGCTTGGACTTCGCCGTCGTCTTTTTCGTCGTCGACTTCGTTCCGCCGGACTTTTTCGCTGTCGTCGTCTTCGACGTTTGCTTCTTGGGTTCCGCGGTCTCAGTCGTCTTTTTCTTCGGTCCTTTGCTCACCGTCTCGGAGCGCTTGTCCATGATCTCGAGGAAATCATCGTAGGCGTCGCGCTTGGGGGCGGTCTTCGCTTTGGACGTTTTCGTCTTGGCAGACGTTCCTTTGGTTGTTGCCATAGTTAACTCCGCTGCAGCGTTTCGGGCGGATCGATGCTTCCGCGCGCTTCACGCTGCGCTCTGATCGCAGCTTCCGCGCCCTGTTCGGAAGGCACATAATAAGGCATCCCTTTGGCTTCGATGGGCGCGTACTGCTGGGACACGTAGTGTCCTTCAAACTCATGAGGATAAAGGTAGCCGATGCCCGAACCCACCTTGTCGGACCCCTTGTAATGGGTGTCACGCAGGTGCACGGGAACGCTCTCGTAACCGCCGCGTGCCGCATCCGCCATAGCGCGATCGATAGCCATAACAACAGAATTGGACTTGGGGCTCTCGCAAACGGCAATGATGGCCTGCGAGATGGAAAGCTTTGCCTCGGGCATGCCGATAGTCTCCAATGCCTGCGCAGCCGCTACGGCCTGCAGCATGGCCATGGGATTGGCCAGACCCACATCTTCACTGGCATGGGCGATCACGCGGCGAACAATGATGCGCGGATCGACGCCTGCCGCATTCATGCGCGCAAACCATGCCAGAGCCGCATCGCTGTCGGAGCCGCGAAGGGACTTGCAGAATGCGGAAAGCATGTCATAGTAAAGGCTCTCGTCCATCTGAAGCACATGGCTCTGGATGGATTCTTCCGCGACCTCAAGGGTCACATGGACAGAACCGTCCGCCTCGAGGGGCGTGGACAGCACGGCCAGTTCCAGTGCATTCAACGCACTGCGGACATCGCCGTTGGCGACCGTCGCGATGTGACGCGCCGCATCGTCATCCAGCAGGACTTCGTCGTTGCCACAGCCGCGTTCGCGGTCTTCCACCGCGTTTCGCAGTGCACGGAGCACATCTTCCGTTCCCAGTTTTTCAAAATGGAACAGGCGGCATCGACTGACGATAGCGGGCGTCATGGCGATCATGGGGTTTTCGGTGGTGGAACCGATAAAACGGATGGTTCCCTTTTCAATGGCAGGCAGTATGGAATCAGACTGCGCTTTCGACCAGCGATGGCACTCATCCAACAGCAGATAGGTGGACTGACCATACAGCTTGATGCGTTCCTCCGCATCGCGGATGACTTCTCTTACATCCGAAACGCCGCTGGTGACCGCGTTCAGTTTGACGAAAGCCGCCTTGGTGCGCTCGGCGATGATGGAAGCCAACGTCGTCTTTCCGCAGCCCGGCGGGCCCCAGAAGATGGAACTGGTCATGCGATCGGCCTCGATGGCGCGACGCAGCAGCTTCCCGGGACCTACGATATGGCGCTGTCCGTAAAACTCATCCAGCGTGCGCGGGCGCATTCTGTCCGCCAGCGGCGCCGTGGTTTTTTCCTGAAAAGAGAACAGATCTTCCATGGTTCCTCCAAAAAATAGGTAAAACAAAAGGAACGCCATTTGCGCGTCCCCTTCGTTTGCAACCTGATGACCTTACTGTGCAGCCTTGGCCAGGCGCTTCGCCATGCGAGCCTTCTTGCGGTTCGCAGCGTTCTTATGGATAACGCCCTTTGCGGCAGCCTTGTCAACCGCGCCCTGAGTCGCGCTGAGCAGCTTGACATCGGCCTCGTTCGCGGAAACGGCGGTTTCAAACTTCTTGACCTGAGTCTTCATAGCAGACTTGATCATTCGGTTGCGCAGGTTCTTCTTGCGGTTCACCTTAACGCGCTTGATAGCAGACTTGATATTCGGCAAAGTATTCACCTCCCTACGCAATTTCACAAGCATCATTTTATCACGAACCATCCCAAATTGCAAGCCTTTATCCATCGATTGTTGAAAAATGTGGGTAAACTATATTCTTTTTCATATATACAAATTAACGCAAACAGAAAGCTGTCGGGATTGACATCGCTCCTTTGTATCGCCTACAATGTAGGGTAGTATTTTTGTACATATAATGAAATTGTTTTTCCGGAGGAACTCTCATGCAGCATCCCGAGCTCAAGGCTGAAGTCGCCCGCAGGCGTACCTTCGCCATTATTTCTCACCCCGATGCCGGTAAGACGACTCTGACCGAAAAGCTGCTGCTCTACGGCGGCGCCATTCGTCAGGCGGGTTCTGTCAAGGCCAGAAAGACCGCCCGTCATGCCACCTCCGACTGGATGGAAATCGAGAAGCAGCGCGGCATTTCCGTTACCTCTTCCGCCATGCAGTTCGACTATGACGGTTATCGCATCAACATTCTGGACACCCCCGGCCATCAGGACTTCTCGGAAGATACCTACCGCACCCTCGTCGCCGCCGACAGCGCAGTCATGCTGATCGACAACGCGAAGGGCGTCGAGGAGCAGACCGTCAAGCTCTTCAAGGTCTGCCGTTTGAGAGCCATCCCCATCTTCACCTTCATCAATAAGATGGACCGCGCCGGCCGTGATCCCTTCGATCTGATGGAAGAAATCGAGCAGGTGCTGGGCATCCGCTCCTGCCCCGTCAACTGGCCCATCGGCATCGACGGCGACTTCAAGGGCGTCTATCATCGCGATACCCGCCTGATCGAGCTCTACCGCGGCGGCGACCACGGACAGACTCAGGTCGAAGTCCAGACCATCTCTCTGGATGATCCCGAGTGCGCCAATGTCATCGGTCAGTCCTACTACGACAAGCTCATGGAAGACGTTGAACTGCTGGACGTCGCCGGCGATCCTTTCGATATCGACAAGATCCTTGCCGGTCAGCTGACCCCCATGTTCTTCGGCTCCGCCACCAACAACTTCGGTGTTGAGCCCTTCCTGAAGCGCTTCCTGACCTACACCAAGTCCCCCACGCCCCGCAAGGCAGACTGCGGCATTATCGAGCCCGACGACGAGAAGTTCACCGGCTTCATCTTCAAGATCCAGGCCAACATGAACCCCGCTCATCGCGACCGCCTCGCCTTCATGCGCGTTTGCTCCGGTGTGTTCGAGAAGGGCATGTCCGTCTGGCATTCCTCTTCCAACGGTCCCGTAAAGCTGGCTCAGCCTCAGACCTTCATGGCGCAGGAGCATGAGTCCGTAGACGTTGCCTATCCCGGCGACATCATCGGTCTGTTCGATCCCGGCATCTTCCGTCTGGGCGACACCATCTGCACGGGCAGCCCCGTCCGCTACAGCGGCATCCCCCTGTTCGCCCCCGAATACTTCTGCCGCGTTTCTCCCGAGGATTCCATGAAACGCAAGCAGTTCCTGAAGGGCATCAACCAGCTTTCCCAGGAAGGCGCCATCCAGACCTTCAAGCGTCCCGACATCGGCCGTGAAGAGATGATCGCCGGCGTCGTCGGTATTCTGCAGATGGACGTTCTGGAATACCGCCTGAAGAGCGAATACAACGTCAACATCATTCGCGAGGTTCTGCCTTTCCGCTATGTCCGCTGGGTCGTCGAAACGCCCAAGCCCGTTGAAAAACTGCGTCTGACCTCCACCTCTGCCGTGGGTATCGATCGTGTCGGCCGCAGCGTCCTGATGTTTGAAAACGAGTGGTCCATCCGCCTCGCCTGTGAGAACAACGAAGGCCTCGTCCTCGCTGAGACCGCAGACCGCCTGACCGCCGATGATATGGATTTCTGAGATTGAAAAGAGGTCATTCAAGTGAAAATCGTTCGTGACGATATCCGAAACATTGCCATCATTGCCCACGTTGACCACGGCAAGACCACCCTGGTCGACGAGATGCTGAAGCAGGGCGGCGTTTTCCGCTCCAACCAGCAGGTTGCCGACCGCGTTATGGACTCCAACGATCTGGAGCGTGAGCGCGGCATCACCATCCTTTCCAAGAACACCGCCGTTCACTACAACGGCACCAAGATCAACATCGTCGACACTCCCGGTCACGCGGACTTCTCCGGCGAAGTCGAGCGCGTCCTGAAGATGGTCAGCGGCGTTCTGCTGCTGGTCGACTCCTTCGAAGGTCCCATGCCCCAGACCCGCTTCGTTCTGAAGAAGGCGCTTGAGCTGAACCTGAAGGTCATCATCGTCATCAATAAGATGGACCGCCCCGACCAGCGCTGCGAAGAAGTCGTGGACGAAACGCTGGAACTGCTCATGGAGCTCGACGCCACCGACGAGCAGCTGGACAGCCCCATCATCTTCGCTTCCGGCCGCACCGGTACCGCCACCACGGACTTCAACGTCCCCGGCACCGACCTGCGCCCCCTGTTCGATTGCATCATGGAGCACATTCCCGCACCCGAAGGCGATCCCGATGACACCCTGCAGCTGCTGATCTCCACCATCGACTACAACGACTATGTCGGTCGTATCGGCGTCGGCCGCATCGAGCGTGGCAAGATCACCGCAGGTCAGATGGCCATCCGCTGCGTCTACGGTTCTTCCTTCACCTCCGCGCCCACCCGTCTGGCCGGACTGTTCACCTATGACGGTCTGAAGCGCGTCAACGCCGAGGAAGCCAGCGTCGGCGATATCGTCGCCATCTCCGGCTTCTCCGATCTGCTCATCGGCGACACCATCTGCAACACCGCCATGGCGGATCCGCTGCCCTTCGTCAAGATCGACGAGCCCACCATCTCCATGACCTTCTGCGTCAATGACAGCCCCTTCGCAGGCACCGAGGGTCAGTATGTCACCTCCCGCCATCTGCGCGCACGCCTTGAGAAGGAAGCCCTCACCGACGTTTCTCTCCGCGTGGAAGAGACCAACAGCACCGATGCTTTCCGCGTCTACGGCCGCGGCGAACTGCATCTGTCCATCCTCATCGAGACCATGCGTCGTCAGGGTTATGAGTTCGCGGTCACCAAGCCCGAGGTCCTCTACAAGACCATCAACGGCGTTCAGTGCGAGCCTATGGAGCGCCTGGTCTGCGACGTTCCCACCGAGTACTCCGGCAGCGTCATCGACAAGATCGGTCGCCGCCGCGGCACCCTGCTCTCCATGCACGGTGAGAACCGCATGCGCCTTGAGTTCCTCGTTCCTTCCCGCGGTCTGTTCGGCTATCGCAGTGAGTTCCTCACCGATACCCGCGGCGAAGGCGTCATGAGCGCGGTCTTCGATTGCTATGAGCCCACCAAGGGCGATATCCCCAGCCGCAATTCCGGCGCACTGGTCGCCTGGGAAGACGGCGTCTCCACCTCCTATGCCCTGTTCAATCTGCAGGATCGCGGCGATCTGTACATCGATGCCGGCGTCAAAGTCTACAACGGTATGATCATCGGTCGCAACTCCCGCCCCGGCGATATGGACGTCAATGTCTGCCGTAAAAAGCACATGACCAACAGCCGTAACTCCGCCGCCGCCGAAGAAGCCCTGAAGCTCACCGGCGTCCACATCCCCACCCTTGAGGAAGCCATGGAGTTCATCGACGACGACGAGCTGGTCGAGATCACGCCCAAGTCCATCCGCATGCGCAAGAAGATCCTCGGTACCGAAGCCCGCAAGAAGCTCGCCAGCAAGAAGTAATGCGTATCGTCGAACTGACGCTCAAGAATTTCCGCAATTACGAGCAGTGCCAC